>QQUM01000573.1:1717-4028 GCA_008501545.1 Calditrichota bacterium | reverse complement strand
TTCTACTACTGGTGTTATCGTTTCCGGCTTATTCGAGGGGTCCACTTGAGCCTGAGTTTTGTTTTCTGTCTGCGTTTCTTTTTCCTTATCGCGGGGCCAAAGAATCCAGGCGGAAAGGATAAAAAGCGCACATATAATTAGAGCGGAGAAAAGCATCCTGGAGTGAGAGTTTTTGGTTTTTTCAGGTGGAAATAGATCTGGCTGATTTTTCAGATTTGATTGCGAGTATGCAAGAACGGTTTGTGCATTCTTGGGTCTTTTTGCCGGTTCAAATTGTACTAATGCATTCAGCAAGATTTTCAGGTTTTCCGGTATTCCATCACGCAGACTTGAAACATCCGGTAATTTCGCATGCATGACGTTTTGCAGGGTTACCGCTGGCTGTTCATCAAAAAATGGTGATGTTGCCGTCAACATTTCAAACAGTGTAATGCCAAGACTGTAAAAATCGCTTTGTCTGTTTGCCGGGCTGCCGTGGATCAATTCCGGTGCCATGTAAGCAGGCGTCCCAACCAACTGTCCTTGCACAGTAACATGTGCAGAGCCATGCAACGATGCCAGCCCAAAATCGGTCAGCCGTGCATTCCCGTTTTCATCCAGGAGAATGTTGGATGGTTTGATATCCCGGTGGATGACACCATTTTGGTGCGCATAATCCAGTGCCGACGCAATATCTCTGGTGATGTTTAGGATTCGTTTAAAAGGCATAGGATGCGTAATGCGAATTGTTTCCTGCAGGGTCTGGCCTTCCACGAATTCCAATGAGAGATAAACCAGATCTTCAGATATCTCAAAATCATAAACATTAACGATGTTGGGATGCTGCAACTTTGCACTGATGCGTGCTTCACGCTGGAATCTTTCCAGTAAATCCTGCTCCTGCAGCCACTGCTTGTTTAACACTTTAAGCAGAACTGGCCGCTCCAGGTTCAAATGCTGCGCTTTATATACCGTTGTCATGGCACCCCGGTAAATTTCATGCAGAATTTTATGATTCTTGATCTGCATCCGTCATTCCCAATTCCTTGAGCTGATATTGTAGCCATCTGCGTGAGACATCGAGGATTTGCGCTGCCTTTGTGCGATTCCCGTCTGCCAACTTCAGCGTCTGCTTAATGGCATATCTGTTAATTTCCTTAAGCGATTTACCCAATGGGATCTTATGTTCCGCAGAGTGTAACTGAAAAACATCCGGACCGATTACCGGATCATTGCACAAAATTACGGCTCGCTCAACAGTGTTTTCCAGTTCGCGAACATTCCCGGGCCAGCCATAATCCCGTAGATAGGAGCGTGCTTCGGCGCTGAAACCATGAAAGTTCTTTTTGTTTTTCAATGCATAGTGGGTTAAAAAATGTTCTGCCAACAAAAGGATATCAGTGCCACGTTGCCGCAAAGGCGGCATTTGCAACGTGATAACATTCAGGCGGTAGAACAAATCTTCGCGAAAATTTCCCTGCTTTACTTCTTCCTCGAGCGTTCTGTTGGTTGCAGAAAGAATGCGAACATCCACCTTGCGTATGGTTGTATCGCCAACCCGCTTGATTTCACCTTCCTGAATGACGCGCAGCAGCTTGGTCTGCATATTCTGGCTGATTTCGCCAATTTCATCTAAAAAAACAGTGCCTCCATCGGCTTCTTCGAAAAGCCCGGCCCTGTGTTCATTCGCACCGGTAAAAGCGCCCTTTTTATGGCCAAAAAGTTCACTTTCTAGCAGATTCTCCGACAGGCTGCCGCAAAATATTGGGATAAACGGCTTCTCTTTCCGTGGAGAATTGGTGTGTATGGCACGGGCGATCAATTCTTTCCCGGTACCCGATTCGCCCTCGATTAAGACAGTTGCTGTTGTTGGGGCAACATTGGTAATCATATCGAAAATTCGCTGCATCGGTGTGCTGTCACCGATAATTTCAGGAAAGAGCATTTTCTGGGATATCGTATCACGCAGTTTTTTATTTTCGTTTTCCAGATTTGTGAAAAGTTGTGCGTTTTGAATTGCTACTGCAGCCTGATTTGTGAATGCCCGTAAAAATTGCAAATTTTCATTGCTGAATTCGTGCTTTGTCATGCGGCGATCCATGTAAATAGCGCCCAACATGCGATCTCGAAAAATCAGGGGTGTGCAAATAACGGAATGGATTTGCTGAAGTACAATACTTTCAGCGCCACGAAAACGTGATTCCTGTGGGGAATGCCCACGGATGAGGGGTACCGGGATTGGAAAACCTTTTTGACCAAAATGGAATGAACGTTGGGGCAGGAACTAATGGGGTCCCCGGAGGAGTTTTGTGGCTGTAACTGCCTATCATTT
>QQUM01000573.1:0-1707 GCA_008501545.1 Calditrichota bacterium | reverse complement strand
ATAAATCCGCGCTCCGCGTTGACTGCATCCAAAGCCAAATCCATGATTCGATCGAGTAATATTGAAATATTGTGAGTCGAATTGATCTCCTCGCTTATCAAAAGCAGCGTTTGGTAGGGATTTTCTGCTGGTGTTTTATTCGACATGAAAAGTGCCTTCCTTAGAGCTGCTGGTGTTTCCAAATTCATCGATAATTGTCAAGATCCATAAATAATTCCCACGCGAAAATTCATAGTCTATTACGATGGATCGTTCATCGGCCGGGATGTTTGTGTATTCTTTCACTTTCACCAAATTCCCGATATTGATTTGAAAAATTTCAAGTTTACAAATGAAGGGATAATTTAAATGGACGCGTTCCCAACGAAAAACATTTTGCGTCGTTGCCACGGTGTCCAGCTCTATGGGGAATTCAAGTTGTGGTGTCAGATCGATGACCCTCGTTAAAAATTGCGCATCTGACGAGACAGTGATCCCGACATCGTCCGTGACATTTAATATGAATTGGCGGCCAATCAAGGCATGAATGGAGGAAACTGGGACTTCTTCGATACTCAATGTTTTCGAAAAAACGCCAAAATCCTGGGTTGCATCCAGTATACTCGTTTGGTTAAACTCGGGAATAGCAAAGGAGACCTGGTTGATGTCAGCGATCCCGTCGTTATCATCGACAGTGGCATCGATTTGCAAAGAATACATTTCATCAATGGGGAAATGCCGTGAAACATGGTGTGTTGTCATGGCAATATTTTTAAAATAAGGCAGGCCATCAAGTTCGAAATCAAGCGAAGTTTCCGTACCATCTATTGTAATCTGGATTGAATCCTGATGGTAACCCTCTGCTGTGGCGTAAACCGTGTAGTCATCAGATAGGATATCAGTGAATATAAAATATCCTTCCTGATTTGAAAATATTCTGCGGTTGCCAGGCTGGATGGTTACGATTGCGTTTGCAATGGGGCGTCTCGGTGGATAATACGTTTGTACGGTTCCGTCGATTGTGAGTCGATTTTCCGTGTTATGAGGATCCAGAGGATTTTCATGCGGCACATCATCAAAGCATGCATAACTACCAACCAAAGCAAAAAATAAAATCAAAGCCACTAACCGATTCAACATACAATTTTTTTATAATTTTCTTGAATATTTTTTCTATTAAAATAATCCTTTTTTAATAAAAAGCTACATTCATTGTGCAAATTATGCACTCATAATCAATTTCCACAACTTTTGCCTTTTCTGATTCAGTAAGATGCTTCTTCTGCTATTAATCTACAGTTAATGTCGTTCAAGTTAAGGATTCTATATCATGCTGTAAGCATTATTTTGAACTCTTCCAACAGTTTTTGAACTTAGCTTTTCCAGGCTTCTTACCTATATAGAAGAAATACGTCAGTGGACTGGTGAGCAGAATCAGTACAATACTGGAATCTCGCTGAATAACAACAGGTGTTTTGGATTTGTGTAAAATCAAAGACGCTGCCTGCACAAGAAGATTCCGGTAATCTGCTGAGAAGCGCAGAAACCGGAATGACTTGTTGAACGACACACATTTCCAAGTGTGACAGTCTAATAATCTAATTTACCGAATTTGACAAATCTGTTGGCATTAAATCCTATCTCACCACCATCTTCTTCACCTGCTGCAGTGGCCCGGCCGAGATCTGCAATAAATACAATCCCGAAGGCACGATCTGACCTGGTTCA
>QQUM01000328.1 GCA_008501545.1 Calditrichota bacterium | reverse complement strand
GCTATTACGGCCATGGCATTGTTTGTCGGAATCAGGCTCGGTGCAAGCGCTGGATTACTTGGAGGAATTTGGGATGCGATAATTATGCGCACCGTCGATCTCCTGCTTGCTTTCCCTATTCTTTTTCTTCTGATTGCATGTATTGCAATGTTTGGCAGTGAAATCAACGTTCTTGTTTTGATTCTGGTAATGACCTCCTGGATGGACCTTGCGCGTATCGTTCGGGCGGAAGTATTGTCGCTGAAACAAAGAGATTTTATCAAATCTGCGATTGCACTAGGTTTTTCTAAAAGGCGTATTCTTTTTGTTCATCTATTACCAAATCTTTTCCCTCCAATAATTGCCATTGCTGTCTTGCGTATTGCTGATATTATTCTCCTTGAATCGAGCATCAGCTTTTTAGGACTCGGCGTACAGCCGCCTGGTATTAGCTGGGGAACCATTATCCGTGATGGTCGAGATGTACTAGCAACCGCCTGGTGGATTACTGCATTTCCTGGTTTGGCAATTACTACGACAACGATTAGCTTCCACTGGATAGGCGGTGGCATTCGCAAGGCGGTTGGATGAACCAGTCTCTTTTAAAAATTATCGATTTAACGGTTACGTATAATACAGGTTCTGTGAAAAAAAAACCCATACTCAAAAATTTTTCCCTTGAGATATTTCAAGATGAAATATTAGCTATTATCGGTGAGTCCGGTTGTGGTAAAACGACTCTTGCAATGACGATATTGAGCCTGCTTTTTCCCCCGGCAGCGATTGAAGGCGGCAAAATTTACTTTAATGGGCAAGACTTATTGTCGTTACGACCAAAACAGCATCGCAAAATTCGCTGGAATGATATTGCGATTATTTTTCAGGAGCCAAACTCGGTATTTGATCCATTGCGACGTATCGGTCCACAAATCGCGGAGGTTTTATGTTTGCATAAAGGATTAAATAAAAAGGCGGCAAAAGCGCGGACCTTGGAGCTTTTGGCATCGGTAAATTTAACCCACATAAAGATGCTTTTTTCAGCGTATCCCCATAAGCTCAGTACAGGTATGTTGCAGCGCACAATGATTGCCATGGCAGTTGCATGCCAGCCTTGCCTCATCATTGCAGACGAGCCAACCTCCGCCCTCGATAAAGACAATCAGCAGATCATACTCGACCTCATCCTGCAAAAGAAAAAGGAAATGAAGCAAAGTCTCCTTTTGATCAGCCACGATATACAACTTGTCGCCGAATCTGCGGATCGCATTGCAATCATGCACGATGGCAGAATTGTTGAGATCGGCGAAAAATTAAATGTGCTTGCAAATCCACAGCATCATCAAACTCAATTATTGCTGCGAGCATCAGATCGTTTTGCAAGCAATAGTTCTCCTCATCCCAGTTGATCACATGCAGCAACCACTACTTAAAATTATCGATCTCAAGAAATATTATCGTCCACAAAGCGGAGGATTCATTCGGTCAAAGCAACTAATTCGGGTCTTGGATGGTGTGAGTTTAAGTATTTATCCTGGCGAAATCGTTGGACTGATTGGAGAATCTGGTTGCGGGAAATCAACTTTAGCAAAAAGTATTTTAGGCATTGAAGAGCCAACGGCTGGAGAAATACAATTTGCAGGCGTAAAAATTCAACCATGCGCCGGAAATTCAAAATCAAATGTATGTAGACAGATACAATTGATTTTTCAGAATGCCAATCTTGCGCTCAATCCAATGCGTACAGTTGGCAGTTTGATCGCAGAACCTCTGATCGCGCATCGCATTTTGTCAAGAGAATCGGCAAAAGAGCAAGCAAAAAAGTTATTAATTGATGTTGGTTTACACGAAATAAATTATTCCGATTTACCTGGAGAATTAAGTAGCGGCCAACGCCAACGCATTCAAATCGCTAGAGCATTGGTACTACAACCCAAATTATTGGTCGCAGATGAGCCATTCGCATCACTTGACTTACAGACAACAAGCCTTCTCATCGACCATTTGCTTGAATTCAAACGTAAGTTTACTCTGTCCTATCTTATCATCTCTCATGATTCTTCGCTGATTCTGAGCATTTGTGATAGAATTTTCATCATGCAAAATGGCAGGATAAAGGAAGCCGCATTACAAATTCACCCGTGATTGATTTGGGTTTAAAATTTGTATTTGATGCGTTCGAATTTAGCTGTTAAGGTGCTTTTCCCAGGTCAGTCAGCAATACCAGATGCGGCGTAAGACATCAGTGCTGGCCGTGCATATGTCGCACGAAGCAGGCGATAAAAATTACGTCAATTTCACTGGTAAGATGCTATGGATTATCGACCGGAAAACCGGTGAAATAGTATTATCTGGTACAATATATTCCAGCCTGAACCGGGAATCCTTTCATTTTGATCAAAAATATAAAGTACATTTATGCAATAAATTGTATTTGTACACGTTGCACTATTTTAGTTATTGCAAAACATTTGAAAAAATATTAATATCTTTTTCAAGATAAACTATTCCTTTCAAATAATTGCACGAGGTCAAATGCGAGTACGTCCACGATTTCGAAAAACCGTTTCCTTGCCTGCCAAAGAGGTGTTGTCACAACTTAAGCAGAAACTCCAACATCAGGATTCCCCCTGCACCGGGACATTTTTAGAACGTTTTGCTATCTTGCGTATCCCGCCACAACACCAGCATCTGTGGTCTCCCGAGTTGTCAATCGAAACCGAAGAAACACCGGATGGGACATTGATCCGTGGACTTTTCAGCCCCAAACCACCGGTGTGGACCTTCTTTGCCAGTCTCTATTTTTTTGTTATTTTTATTGGGGTTGCTGGTGGATTTTATGGACTGATTCAATTGAATCTTGGCATACAGCCGGATGCATTATGGGCTGTACCGCTTTCCCTGATTCTTCTCGGAGGGGCTTACGCTACTGCATATACCGGACAAAAGCTTAGCCAGGAACAAATGGAAGCAATGCAAAACTTTTTGGAACAATCCCTAAATGAATAATGATCAAACAAAATTCGAACACCCCGAATAAACCTGCACTTCGCCGCGTCCTGGGGATTTCTGACGGCATCGCCATTTTAGTTGGGATCACAATCGGGGCGGGTATCTATTCGACACCGCAGATTATTGCCCGCTACCAATCATCTTTTCCCGATATTATTGCGCTTTGGATTCTTGTCGGTGTGTTCGTCTTCATCGGGAGTTTGATTTACGCTGAGCTGGGAACACGCTTACCTGCAACTGGAGGGGAATACGTATATATCCATCGCTGTTTTGGTCCGTTCGCCGGATTTATATTTGGTTGGGCGCAACTTTTTATCATTCGCACCAGTGCTGCAGCGGGACTTGCTCTGATTACGGTGAATTATTTCGGCTATTTTGTGGATATATCACAAAGTGCACAAACACTTCTTGCACTCCTGCTTATTGCCATGCTCGGAATCCTGAATTATGTTGGTGTCAACCGGGCAGGCATTTTTCAGAAATTCAGTACAACCATTAAAATTGGCGGTCTGTTTTTACTTGTTGTCGGTGGCCTGGTGCTTACCTCTGGTGAAAAAAGCCTTATTGAAACCACTGCATCGCCGGTGATAGATTTAGGGCCAATAGGTAATTTAGTCTCCGTATTGATGATGATTGTTTTCAGTCATACAGGCTGGGACCGGCTTGGTTACAGCGCAGGCGAAATGAAGAATCCTCAGAAAGTCATTCCCATTAGCTTGCTCGTTGGCATAACGATCGTTATTCTACTTTACACTTCTACAAATTTTATTTATTATCAAATTTTGGGTATTGAAGGCCTGCGCAACAGTACAATCGTTGCTTCCGATGCTGCAACCAGGTTGGTTGGTCCAATTGGCGCCGGGCTTATTGCCATGCTCGTCATGATTTCTGCAAGTGGCAGTATCAATGGCACCATGATGACAGCACCGCGTGTTTATTATGCAATGGCGAAGGATAATCTGTTTTTTCGCTGGTTGGATTATGTGCATCCGAAATTCCACACACCGTCGCGGGCCATTATCGTGCACTGTGTTTGGGCCG
>QQUM01000283.1 GCA_008501545.1 Calditrichota bacterium | reverse complement strand
TGACTGAAAGGAATGCGCATCTCCGCCGTCCCGCCTTCGTCATCGATTGCCACTTCAGTGTACCACACCGGATTCCAGTTTGCGTCGAAACCTTCGCCATCTTTCGTTATCGCCTCATCACCTTTTACACCGGCCGCATTGACAGTGAATGAAAACGAAGTACGCTGATCGAAATAGGAATCGAGCTGAATTTCAACCCAATCTCCTTCAAATTGATCACGACGTGTCACGCGTGCTTCTATCTTTTCAGGCTCAGGATCAAATGCACGAATTGCGACATAGAGGTTCTTCTCGTCATACAAGATTTTGAAGGATGTTTCAAAAGAGGGTTCATTGCCATCGTCGGGGGTTCGTTGAACAAAATCCGTCCCCCAGGTAGCTTTCGCCCATACAGGATCATTTAAATCACCATCAATGACGGGTGGGAGTGGATTTACACGTGCGGTTGTGTAAACACGTTTTTCTGGCGTATCATTTTTACTCAGGGCAGGATGTGTGACAACAAAAAACGATACGGTGGCTAAAAAAAATATGCGGTACATATCCTCTCCTCGTTTGCGGCCTACGATTATTTTTATTCAGTCATGTCTGTAAATCCTTCAGCACAACAAATTGTTACATACAAACAATGACTGAGGAATTAATTAAAACGTTTGCATAAATTTATTTTATCGATAATAAACCTTGCGGGTTGCTTTTTTTTCTTATAAAATGCCTTATGTTTGAAAATGAAGAGAAAAAATTTTTTACTGTCATCGCGGGCAATATCGGGGTAGGTAAAACAACGTTCACACGTTACCTGTGTTCCAGATTGCAATGGCACCCGTTTTATGAAAATTTCCAGGAAAACCCCTATCTCAAAAATTTTTATCATGATATGCAGCGTTGGGCGTTTCAATCCCAGGTATTTTTTCTGAAGGAGCGACTGAAAAATCTCGAGCAAATCAGCCGTCTGGTTATTCCATGCGTGCAGGATCGATCGATTCAGGAAGACGCTGAAATATTTGCACGCAATTTATATGAGCGGCAGAAGATGAGTGAGACGGACTACAACGTTTATCATGATCTCTATAAACGAATCTCCGCATTTTTACCGAAACCCGATCTTCTTATTTATTTGCGTGCTTCAACCTGGACACTCATCAGCCGAATCCGGAAGCGGGGCAGGGAATTTGAGCAGGATATTGATGTTGAATATCTTATGCAGCTAAATACACTCTATGAGAAATGGGTAAAAAATTTCTCACAAAATTGTGAAACGCTGATCATTGACACAGATTCCGTTAACATGTATGAAAACCAGCCCTGGCTTGATGGAATTGTTGCAGAAATTGCGCAGAGAGTAAAAAATAAAAAGCCACGCTGATATTCAGATTACGTGGCTTTTTTTATTGAATTACATTTTTTATCAATATAAGCAGGGGCAGGAGCCCCAGACGATCATCCCATCCAAATATACACGATGGGAACAATAATTCCGGCTGCTGTCAACCATTTTCCCCGCCCGGATAATCCCTTTTTCCCCTTGATCATTATGATCCCCGAAATCGCGAGAACAACTAGGAGTACAGCAAATACATCAGCGACAATCGTCCAGGTACCGCGCAATTTATTCAAGTGCAGCACATTCATTTCGTACAAACCGGGACGCTTGCTGACTTTTTCATACACTGCATCACCTGTGCGTACATCAAGCATAACGGAATTTTCTTCCAGGAATATCTGCAGTTTTTCAGGTTCGACCGGGAATGTATTTTGTACCGGGCCGTCCAACTCGAGCTCTCGCAGTACACTTTGTACTTGTTCCGGTGTCACAGCCGTAGAAATATCAGCAACCGGCCCAACATTAGTGGTCACCTTTTCTATAGCATAATTTGAATTCCAGTCATGGATATGATTCACAGCAAAGCCGGAAATCGCATAAACCATCGTCAGACCAAAAGCGATATAACCCAAGTCGCGATGAATGATTCTGTTCCACTTACGCCATTTCATTTGGTAATGACAGCTCCCAAGCCTTGGATCTGGTAAAAAGTTTCCCCGCTTTTTACCGTGGACGCATCAAACTCCTCACCCTTTTCTTCCGCCTGGTGCTGCTTCATTTTAATAACTTGTTCTTTTGTAAGGTCAAATTTTTGCAATTCGCCTTCAACCAGAGCAGTTTTTCCCTTGGCTTCCATCGGGAACACAATTTCGCCATCTTTTACTTTGATACGCATTTTCTGGAATTCCTTATCGCTTGCCAAATTAATCCAGCAGCCACGCTTCGGACAAACTTCGAGAATGAGGCCTTTCACCAGCAATTTTTTCCCAACAAATTTGTCCGGTGTTTCCAGAATGGTTGAAATCATTGTCGTGTCGTTCAGGGTAATTTTTTTGCCGTATTTTTCCCCTTCATCAGCAAAGCCTGTCGTGCCATACAAAAAAAAGATGAAAACAACCATAAGCAATTTCGATTTCATGTGCACTCCTTGTCTCCTGTGCGATTATTCGCTATTCACATTAATAATCACTGCCAGGACATTTTAACTGTTTTACCATTTGTTTATGAATCCACAAAATCCATAAAGATTTTGACCATTTATTTGCTTCAAAAGAACGGAAGAAGGTGAAAAAATAATCAATTATTCGAGATCGTGCAACAGCTAAAATTTTTTCTTTTTTTTCACTTGCAAAAGCAGTTTTTTCAAACCATATTTTTTATATCCAGCCAGGGCTTTACGAAAACCTCCTCCATAAATTTTATCTTTGGTTTCCCTCATCTTCTTCATCCGGAATCGTGCAATTTCAGATTTTTGTTCAATGAGCCATAAATACTCAAACAGCTCACACAATCCTTCCTCCACTTGAAGGTCTAAAACTGGAAAATTGTTGAGAAAAAGCCAGGCATGCCCAAATTCATGGGCAAGAATAGTTTCGAAATGTTCGGCTGGCAGGCCATCAAGGACTTGCATTTTTTCTATTCGGCGGACTTTTTCAACACCATTCACTTCGAACAACGCTTTTTCTGTGCGGCCAGCGACATCCCTGAAGTGGGGATTTGACTTTCGCAGAACAGTCATACTTACAAGTTGAAGCGGAAATTTTTCATTCGGCAGGACGAGGCCGTGACTGGCCATAAATTTTTTAATACGTGAAAAATGTTTTGCGGCCTGAGCCGGGGAATTGACGCTTGTTTTCCGGCAGATATTGCAAATCAATCGACCATCTTTGTATTTTTTCCCACCGTTTGTGATGTTTTTGCAAATCAATCGCGCACAACTGAAACAAGTTTCGAGTTCACTCAAATGGTGGGAATGAAAATTATATCCCCATGCATCACGGGTATATTTTGAATTGAGTGGTAATCGGCACACATCACATCGGGGACTGAACTTTTTATTAAAACAGGATTCGCAATAAGGCCGATGATTTTTCTCAAAAAAATGCGATCCTTGCAAATTTTCACCACAGGCATTACAATAAAAGTGCCTGGGATGCCAGGCCTTATTCAATGCGACGAGGTACTCACCAGCGATCGGATTATTACATCGTGCGCAAATCGCCGGCTTCGATCGTGAACCTCTATCATGAGCAGTCGATGAACATGCAACCAGTAAAACTTGCATGAGCAGGGTAAAAAAGATCAGACTTTTTGTGTTAGTCATCGCATTCCCAAATAAAGATATTGCATTGCTGATAAATGAATATTTTATTATAATTACTGTCGAATTTTGGGTCATTTTTATGGAAAGAAATTATGGAATGGGTACGCCTGGTTCTTAGAATTATTCTTTTATCCATCGTTTTTCCTTCGTTTTACCTGGTCTATATTGTTGGTATTCTCCTACTCTCTTTTAATACAAAATTAAAGCTCTTGTGGCGAAATTTTACTGTACAATGGTGGTGCAAAGCCCTGCTGTTGCTCCTTAATGTGAAAGTAGAGGTCAAAGGGACGCGACCAACCAGTCCCTTTTTTCTTGTATCGAACCATCTCGGCTATCTTGACATACTCGTGTATTTTTCAATTCTCCACTGTGTTTTCGTATCGCGGCA
>QQUM01000007.1 GCA_008501545.1 Calditrichota bacterium | reverse complement strand
CATCATTTACGTCGGCTCTATTTGGGACGGGTCGATTTTTTCGCCAAATTTCTTCTAAATTTATCCCGCCTTGTGGTGTCGACTCACCGATGTAGAGCTGGTACTTGCATTTTGCAAGATTTTCCACAGCCGGGATGACAATATCCGAAAATTTATCCAATGCGATTATTGCATCAGCCTGGGAATCTGTTAGAATATGTTTAAGTTCTGTGCTTTTTAGAAGAATGTTGAGAGGGATGATTTCGACACCTTGTCGCAGCAAGGCATAATAAAGGAAGGCGAATTCTGGTTGATTTGGCAGCATTATCGCGGCTCGCATGCCGCGTCGTACACCCAGGGCATCAATCCCTGCGGCTACCTCCTCAACGCGAGTTTTAAATTCTTCATAGGTGTAGGATTTATCGCCGTATTTGAGAGCGATCTTTTTACCATAAATTTTAACATTATCGTAGAGAAAATCTACGATCGACTTACCACGACTCATGTTTTATACTTGGCAATTACAATTGTAATATCATCCATGTGGATGACGTTTTTGCTGAAATGTCGTAAAGAACCCAGAATGTGCTTTTTTATGCCTGCTGGATTCATCGTTTGAGCTGATTTTAAAACCTCGATCAGTCGATTGAGTCCGAATTGCTCTTCCAATTCGTTCTCCGCTTCCGTAACGCCATCAGAATATGCAACTAACACATCTCCTGGTTCAAACGCAACAACTTTTTTAGAATATTTTGCATCTTTCAACAAACCTAAAATGATGCCGGTTGCTTCAAGCAATTCATACTTCCCGTTCTTATGCAAGACAATTGCAGGGTTATGGCCTGCGCTGCAGTATTCAATTTTTCTTTCCTCAATCTTTATTACTGAATGAAAAAATGTTGCAAATCGGCCGACTTCAATCGTATCAGCAAACTGTTGATTCACATCCTCGAGGAGTTCATTAACTTCCTGACTATAACGAATTTCAGTTCGATAGATCGCCTGCAATGTCGCCATGATGATTGCTCCGGAAACACCTTTCCCCGCAATATCACCAACGGAAAGTATAATATTGCCATTCATCAGGTTGATTGCGTTATATAAATCACCCCCGACTTGTTTACTCGGTTTGTTATAAGCCGCAAGCAGTATTTTATCAGATTGTGGTAAACGCCGCTGTAACAATGCTTTTTGAATTTTCTTTGCGACCTGCAAATCCTTTTCAAGCTCCCTTTTCTGCAGCATGTGCTCATACAAACGGGCATTTTGCAGAGTAATGCTTGCGGAACTTGCAAAAGCCTCGAGCATCCGCAATTGCTTTTGGTTAAAAGCATTGAGTAAAATGCTGCTCAAGGTAAAAACACCTATTATCTTTCTGCCAGAACGAATTGGCACAGAAACTTCACTTTTAATATGTTCATTCACTTCGACATATCGTTTTTCCTTTGTTACGTCGGAAACGATCATTGCTTTACCTGTCTGAGCCGTCCAGCCGGTAATTCCTTCATCCAATTTCAGATGCAGTTTGTCGATGACATCTTCATCAAAGCCATAGGCATATTCGTAATCAAATTCGCCTGTTTGTGCATTAATTAAAAACACGACGGCTTTGTCAAATTTCACCACGTTAAGCAACGCCTGCAACATCTGTTTGAGAATATGCTCAAGTTTTAAAGTTGAGCTCAATTTTTGTGCTAATTTTAATAAGGCGTTTCGCTCGACGGTTTCCCAGGGGATATTATTTTCTTTCCACTGATCCTCCAGTAAATCCAGGGCAATCGCTTGTAAATCCGACCAGATTTCCTGCAATTGATCGATCTGCGCCTGTTCATTTTGAGTAAATCCAAAAAGGAAAAAACCAAGCGGCTTCTTGCCTTTCATTAATTGGACAAGCACATAATCAGAATGAGCGTTTCCCGAGAGTTTTATGAGGGCGGATAAAGGTGAAAAAGTTAAATGTTCCCGGGAAAGTAGTGTAAAGTTATTCGATTTAATGAACTTTCTTACACCGGAATCAGCATTAAGTTTTAGAATGGAATGAGGTTTTGAGGCCCATCCTGAAGGATAAAGACTGTAAGATGCGGTTGTCCCCTGAGATTGGTCATACAAGAAAAAGAGAGCTGAATCAGCTCTCAAACCTTGCTTTAAATTTTCACAAAATGTGTAAAAAAGAAGTTCGTTTTTGTTTTGCTGAGAAAACTTTGATACAACATCTTGCACATGTTGAATCTGATCATCAATCAATTTCAAAAGTGCTCACCTGAAACTAAAAACCTTGAACCGCTTCTTCGGCACTGGTAGCGATTTCAAAGATTGTGTTCAGCTTGGTCATGACCATGATGCCTTTCATATTTTCATTCAAAGCTGCTAATTTCAAGTCGCCGCCCTTACTCTTAATCGAACTCAGATTGGAAATAAGAATGCCGAGACCTGAGCTATTCATGCGTGTGACATTTTGCAAATCGAATACAATGTTTTTTGTATCCTGATTGAGTAAATTATATACTTCATTGCGAATGGTATCGGATGCCGGTGGACCTCCCATCAATTTGCCATCGAGCTTGACTATGGCCACGTCGCCCATCATTTCGGTTTTAAGTTTCATCCACTTTTCCTCTCTATTCCTACATAATGAATTGCGAGAACTCACTGTTTTAATTGGCTTTCATTGTAGTACAAAAGCCCTAAAAAGTCAAGGAAAATAATGGACAGAGAAACGAATCGGCCAGCAGAAACTTTAATTTTAATAGTGTTTTTAATGTGTAAATAGTTCCGATTAAGCAATCGCTTTAAGTAGTCAAATCCATTGACATTTCTGCAATTGTTCTTTATCTTCGCAATTTCTTTATGAAAATGATCATCAAGTTGTTTCATTCATTTTACACAGCGCGTTTTTTTTATCAAAATCAATCCAAAATACAGTGCCATTTTAAGAGCCATAAACTTGAAAACAAAATGAATAAAAATGAAATTCGAATGATGACACGGGCTGCTCTCTTTGCAGCATTGGCAATCGTATTGCCTATACTTTTTCACATGGTTGGACTCGGCGCAATGTTTCTCCCCATGTTTTTGCCAGTTATGTTCGGAAGCGCTATCCTCACATGGAAATACGCGATGCTGGTTGCCGTTATTGCACCAATCGTCTCGAATTTGATGACGGGTATGCCACCTGTTGCTCCCCCGGTATTACCCGTGATGCTTGTCGAGCTTGTCACTGTGGCTTTGAGTTTATCCATACTTCATACACATAAACAGTATTCAATTTGGATTGCCTTGCCCGTCGCAATATTGCTCGATCGACTGGTGTTATGGAGCATGGTCAGTCTCATCGCACCGCTGTTTGGGTTTGACCATCCCTTCTTTTCAGCAAGTCTCGTCGTTAGCGGCATTCCTGGAATTGTTCTCCAACTGGCACTCATCCCATTGCTTCTGAAATCACTGCACAGATCTTTTCCTTATCTCCTTAATTATCGTGGTGAAACCGATTCCAATGGATGAGTCAACAAAAACGCAAGCCGCATTTTTCGACTCACAGGCGGAAAACTGGGATGACATCTGGACCGATGAACTCCTCTCCCGGATAGCGAAAATCATGCAGGAGGACATTCCCTTGTTGCATCCTCCTATTCTGGATGTAGGAAGCGGCACGGGTGTCATGTTACCATTTCTACAAAAACAATCGAAATCCGGGTTGCCGATCATCGAACTTGATATATCACGACGCATGCTGGAAGTTGGGCAAAGAAAAAGACATCGAACATCCAACGCGATTTTCATTCAGGGAGATGCCCACACACTTCCCTTTGCACCTCATTATTTTCGAACCATTTTTTGTTTTAGTGTCTTTCCCCATTTTCAGGATCACAACAGCATTCTTCAAGAGTTTTACAGGTGCCTCACCAAAGATGGGCGATTGGTGATCATGCACGTTCAGGGACATGAGCAATTGAATGCAATGCACGCGAAAGCAGATGCGAAAGTCGCTGAAGACATTTTACCACCTGTTCAAAAAATGACGGAAAATGTACAAATGCATAACTTCAATATTAGTCATGCA
>QQUM01000097.1 GCA_008501545.1 Calditrichota bacterium | reverse complement strand
ACAAAAAGAAAGAGCCCTGAAAGACAAGGACGTCAGCGGTGAGGAAGGAGGGAAAGAATAATGGCACGAATCGTCGTAGATCCCATCGCCCGTATTGAGGGGCACTTAAGAATTGAAGCCGTCGTGGAAAACGGAGTCATTACCAATGCGTTCAGCTCCGGCATGATGGTTCGCGGACTGGAAATTATCCTCAAAGGCCGTGATCCACGCGATGCCTGGGCGTTTACCCAGCGCGCCTGCGGTGTCTGCACCACCGTTCATGCTCTTGCCAGCGTACGCACTGTGGAAGACGCAATCGACGTCTCGGTTCCACGCAATGCTGAGCTCATTAGAAACATCATGGAAGCTGCGCTGTATGTGCAGGATCATGTGGTCCACTTTTACCACCTGCACGCACTGGACTGGGTGGATGTCGTAAGCGCACTTTCTGCTAATCCACAATCGACATCTGCAATTGCACAGTCTATTTCAAATTGGCCAAAATCTTCTGTAGGCTATTTTAAAGATGTGCAAAAGCGTATTAAAACGTTTGTTGAAAGCGGCCAGTTGGGCATTTTTGCTAACGGATACTGGGGCCACTCAGCATTCAAATTGCCAGCAGAAGTCAATCTGTTGGCCGTTGCCCACTACCTCGAAGCACTGGAATGGCAGAAAGAGA
This sequence comes from Calditrichota bacterium, assembly GCA_008501545.1. Taxonomy (GTDB): domain Bacteria; phylum Zhuqueibacterota; class Zhuqueibacteria; order Zhuqueibacterales; family Geothermadaptataceae; genus Bioreactorimicrobium. The sequence continues at coordinate 3,389 of QQUM01000097.1, read as the reverse complement.
TCGTAAAAGTCCACGCTATTTTCGGCGGGAAAAATCCTCACCCCAACTATCTCGTCGGTGGCGTGCCTTGCTCGATTAATTTAAATGAAGTCAATGCCATCAACAGCGAGCGCTTGAACCATGTAGCTAAATTGATCAAAGACGCCAACACATTTGTCAACCAGGTGTACATTCCTGACTTGTTAGCTATCGCCGGTTATTACAAGGATTGGGGCGCACATGGTGGTGGATTGTCGAACTACCTGTCTTACGGTGATTTCCCCACTGCCGGATACAATGAACCCGCATCTTTCAAAATACCGCGTGGCATCATCCTCGACCGTGATTTGAGCACTGTACATCCGGTCGATACGAAAAACGCCGATGAAGTGCGCGAGTATATCAAGCACTCGTGGTATAAATACGAGGGCGGCGAAGATGTCGGCCTGCACCCGTTTGATGGCGAGACAGAGTTCAATTTCACCGGCCCGAAACCGCCGTTTGAAAACCTCAACACCGATGGCAAATATTCCTGGGTAAAAACCCCGCGCTGGAAAGACAAAGCCATGGAAGTCGGCCCGCTATCCCGTGTTTTAGTAGCCTATGTTAGTGGCTCGAAAGAAGTGCAAGATATCGTGAATGCGACACTGAAAAAGCTGGATGTTCCGGTTACAGCACTTTTTTCAACATTGGGTCGTACGGCTGCACGCGGCCTGGAGTCTGTTTTGATAGGCAACTGGATGCAGGGCTTTTTTGATGACCTGGTGGCCAACATTAAAGCCGGCGACACGACCACATTCACACAGGAGAAATGGGAGCCATCAACCTGGCCAAGCGAATGCGAAGGTGTAGGCATGACAGAAGCACCTCGCGGTGCTTTGGCGCACTTTGTGAAAATCAAAGACGGCGTCATCGACAACTACCAGCTCGTTGTACCGACGACCTGGAATGCCTCGCCAAAAGATCCCATGGGACAACGCTCATCCTACGAAGCTGCGCTCATCGGAACACCGGTTGCGAATCTCGACCAGCCACTTGAAATCCTGCGAACCATTCACTCGTTCGATCCGTGCCTGGCTTGTGCTGTGCACTTATACGATCCGGATGGCAAGCATCTCCATGAAATCAAAGTGGCATAGGAGGCGGATATGGCAGAATTTCAATCACCTGTTTTTCGTCGCATTTATGTGTGGGAATTTCCCGTACGTATTTACCACTGGCTCAACGCTACTTGTATTATCCTGTTAATCATTACAGGCTATCTCATCGGTAATCCACAGCGGATTTTTTATGCGAATGAAGCCTACCAGCAGTACTGGTTCGGCATCGTGCGCTTTACACATTTTGTCACGGCATTTGTTTTCTTTTTTAACTTTTTAGCCCGGTGCTATTGGGGTTTTGTGGGTAATTCCTTTGCTCGTTGGACGAACTTCATCCCTCATAAAAAATCACAATGGAAACAAATGATTGATGTGCTGAAGGTTGATGTATTACAGACATCCCCTTCGGTACGCACAGATATTGGGCACAATTCTCTCGCCGGTTTTGTATATTTTCTTTCGTTTCTGGTTTTTGCATTTCAATCCTTAACCGGATTTGCGCTTTATGCTGCGAACAGTACGTCGCTATTACCCAAGTTTTTTACGTGGATTGTTCCGATCATGGGCGGAGACTTTGCTGTGCGGCAGTGGCACCATGCGTTCATGTGGTTTTTTATCCTGTTCACTATCGTGCATGTTTATCTTGTTTTTTACCATGACTACATCGAAGGAAGAGGCACCACTTCTTCCATGGTGGGAGGTTGGAAATTTGAAAAGGACGAAGAACTAAAGAAATGACATCGACTCTTGTTCTCGGAATCGGAAATATCTTGATGGGTGATGAGGGTGTCGGTGTGCACGCTGTACGGCAATTGGAGAGTGAGAATTTGCCGGAACATGTTACATGCCTCGACGGCGGCACAGGCGGCCTCATCCTGCTGGAACCGATGCAGAATGCGGATAAAGTAATTATTATTGACGCGACACTTGATGGTGGTGCACCTGGTACGGTGCGCCGCCTCCAACCCCGTTTTTCCAATGACTACCCCAAAGCGCTCACCGCCCACGACATCGGGCTGAAAGACATGCTCGATGCCTTCTATCTCACAAAAAAAGTCCCGGAAGTTGTGCTTTTTGCTGTCACTGTGAAGGATATTGATGAGGTAAAGCTGGAGCTTTCTGCGGAAGTGGAGGATGTTTTGCCGGAGATTGTGAAAGCTGTGAAAAAGGAATTGGCAGCTTGATCCTCCGTTCGTAGTCCAGAGCAACGCTCTGACCGCACAGAGCGTTGCTCTGGACTACGAACTTTTCCCTTCAACCATTTTGGCTCCCAGAGCAAGGGAAAGTGATTCAATTCATACCCATTCCAATGTTGCAGCAACGATGCAGGCTTTCCTTCTCACCATCAATTCCTTGCTTTTCCGAAAATTGTTATTTATTCTTTACACCAGCTATACAAATATCTTATGAAAGGAAAATTCAGGGTTTGGGGAAATATGTCCATATCCCCATGGACAAAAATATAAAAAGAAAGTGTCATTATGCATTATATCAATATTAAAAACGTTATATGCGTAGTCACTCAAACACTTCTCTTCTTCTTCCCGTCATCGGTTCACAGTCAATTTCAGCAAGCAGGCTTACCCTATATACAAAATTTCACACCACAAGAATATGGCGCACACTCTCAGAACTGGGCTATTGCACAAGATCAGCGTGGACTCATTTACGTTGGTAATACCAATGGTTTACTGGAATATGATGGTGTGACCTGGCGTCTTATAAAACCTTCAGGGAAAGCACGAATAGTTTTATCGTTAGCCATAGACAATAATAACCGTATTTATGTCGGCTCGTATAATGAGTTTGGCTATCTGGCCCCTGACTCAATCGGCCAAATGCACTATATTTCCTTGATGGATCGCCTGCCGCAAACCTACCATCAATGCAAGCATGTCTGGTATGCGCATGTAGTTGACCAAAGTGTTTATTTTATGACGCCTAAATATATCTTCCGCTATACGAATGGCATATTCAAGGTCTGGGAAGCGTCAACCACATACAGAAAAACCTTTTTATATGATCAGAAATTATTTGTAAAGCAAGAAAATCTCGGCCTTATGCAATTACAGGACGATTCTCTGCAAGCTGTTTCCGGTACGAATATACTTAAAAACAATTATGTTTTTGCTATCCTGCCGCATGACGAGGAAAATACACTAATCGGAACACTGGAGAAAGGTCTTTATCAATACAATGGCACGAACCTGATGCCATTTTCAGCATCATCACGTCGCTTGATAATTGATAGTAAATGTGCTGGTGGTTTAATGCTTGCGGATAGCAGCATTGCACTAAGTTCATATAAAA
>QQUM01000191.1 GCA_008501545.1 Calditrichota bacterium | reverse complement strand
TTGTCTTCTTCGCAGGGATTGCAACTGCACAGGATATTGAAACATCGCTGGCGCGCTACACATCGACAAATGGTAAAAAGTATTTACAACCGCTGGCCGATGCTTTTGGCGCAAATCTCAATAGTGGCATTTATCACTCTGCCAAAATACCAAAAATTGGACTGAATATAAAAATTAGCCTCGAAGCCATGCTGACCTTTGTCTCTGATGATCAAAAAACATTTAATGCACAACTCGATGAAAATTCACAATTTGTACCACTTGATGAAACCCAGAAAACATACGAAACGGCTACGATATTTGGCGATGAGGGAGCAAGCATCACCGGTATTGCAGGAACGGCCTATGTCTTTCCCAGCGGTTTCAATGTGGCGAAATTTCCGACAACCGTACCACAGATCACTATCGGTTCTTTTCTCGGCACGGAAGCATCCCTCCGCTGGTTCAAAGCGGATGTTGGCGATATCGGTGAACTCAGTTTAAATGGATTTGGTATCAGGCATAGCATCAGCCAATATTTGCTGCTGTTCCCCATCGATATTGCGGCCCATTTCAATCGACAAAATTTCAAATTTGGGGATGTTATTGAGGCGTCTGCAACGTCATTCGGTGTTGAAGCAAGTAGAGCATTTGGCATGGTTGGCCTCTATGGCGGCCTGGCTATCGAATCTGCAACTCTCGATGTAAATTATACATTGGAAAACCAAACGGAAAATATCGATGTAAATTTCGAGCTCGAGTCGGATAATGCCGTCCGGCTCACGACTGGAATCAGCTTTAATCTACCCTACTTTAACATCCATGCCGACTACAATATCGGCGCGACAAATGTCTTGAACGTTGGCATTGCAATTGGAAGATAACAGGAGACAAACGATGAATAGATATTTATTAGCCATCCTCATTATCGTGAGCAGTCTGACCGTACAGAGTTGTGAAAACCGTAAGTTCACACAATCAATTACATTTGCCGTCGATGAGGATTATATGATACAAATAAGCGGCGCGAATACGTTTGACATGTTTTTCACCCGGCAGGATATTATTGCGCAGCTCAATTTTCCCGAACAAATGCGGGTGACAAAAGTGAGTATCGAATCCATATCTGGAACACTTTCTTCCAATCCATCGAACCAGGCTGCCTTTTTTCACTCGAGTGGCCAGATTGATAAACCAAACGGCAAAGTGCAAGCATGGGATTCCGAAGGTGGTTTCATTCCAATTCCCTTCCCGGTTATCGAACCGACTTTCAATATTGCAAACTCAGCCATTCAGGAGGGTATTGAAGAACTGGCGAATCAAATATTCGATGCCCTCTCTGATGAAAATGATACCAGTACACTCGCTCTTGAAATCACGGTTAAACCGGAGGCGGGAAAACTACTGGCTATAAATGCAAATTTTAAAATTGTCGCATCGGTTGAATATGAATATTGTCAGGAAGTACCACCGTTTTTCAGTGAGGATGGCGAAGAGTGTGATTTATAATTCTCTGCGCAAGTCAAGTTCCCCTTCTTACAACAATTCCTTAGTGCTTTAATGAACCAGCACTAAGGAATTGTTGTTTTAAGCCGTATATGATGCACCGTCGATTGTGGTTTAGATAGCGTCGCGGGTGGTGTTTACGAGCATTTTCACATTTACCGACGGCGTTTCGGGTGGAATTGCACAGCCGGCATTGACCAAAAGCCGCGGTGATGTGCGATAAATATGCAATAATTCGTTCACTTTTTCAGCAACCAATTTTTCATCGCCGAAATGCAAAACACCGGATGGATCGATATTCCCGATGAACAAAATGCGATCGTGACAATATTTGTAAATCAATGCCGGATCTGTCAGATAATCCAGTTCCAGTGCATCCGCGCCGGTTTGCAGCATGTCCGGTAGTATGGCTGAAGTATCACCGCAAATGTGCAATGCATATGGCAGGCCGAGTTCATGAGCCGTCTCCACAAGTTTTTTCTCATAGGGAAACGCGAATGCTCTGTAAGATTGCGGGGAAATCATTTCCGGGCCGGCCACACTATCACCGTTGGAAACCATATCCACACCCGTTTCTGCCATGAGCCGGATGAATTGCCCACTTGCTTTCATTGCATAATTTAGAAGTGTATGCACGCCCTCCACATCGATGAGAAGATCACTCATAAACTCCTGTGCACCCCGAATCATACTGGCAAGTGAAAATGGCGCCTGGTCGCAATTGCCACGTACAAATTTTTCATCCCCGAAATAATTTTTTACTGTGCGACTTACTTCGAGCCACCGTTGAACGCCACCATCTTTTGCGATATCAACATCGGGCAGATCATCGGCTTCTTCGAGTGAAGCAATGCGACTGCCATGCGGCCGTGCCGGTTCATCCTGCGGGTAATCCACTGGAACGCCAACCGCTCCTGCCAGCGTCGCCGTATCGATATCAATAAGAATGCCATCCGTATCGTATTTTTCTGCTGCATTGATAAACGCGCGGGCTGCTTTCTCCGGCACGTCCCGGAATTCTTTCATGGAGAGTCCTTCTTCCTGCGCCGCCATCATGAAATTGTGGAGCATGACCGGGCGCTTGTCCGGCCATTCCCCATTCAGAACCGATGTAATTCGTTCATAACCAGTCATTCTTTTTATTCATCCAAATTGATTGCCATCGGTTGTCCATTATTTAAGCGACTCTCTTCCGCTTTGAACCCCATCAAGTGGCTTTCCATGGAAGCCTCGATAGTGGACGTGAGCAACGATGCATCGCGCTGGCTTACAGCCTGGATAAAATCATGCATAAGCCCATGATCCCCGCCACCATGCCCGGAATCAATCTTGTGGCCCATGCTGACGTCCCATTTTTCCTGCTCTCCGGTAAGAAACTTCGTGGCTGTGAGCGTCTTTTCATCGCCAATTATATCGCCTTCAGTACCAAAGACACGCGTGCGGCGGCCGCCGTAGTGCGTGAACGCTTCCATGTTAAAAGATGCTGTTATCTCATCTTCAAATTGCATCATCATCGTCTGATGATCGACGACATCGTTGTCTGTACGGTAGACGCACTTGCCAAAAGGGCCGGTTTTCAGGGCACGCAAAATGGTTTCATCTTCGGTGTCAGGAATCTCCAGGTGCCATGTCCAGTTTTTGTGTTCCACATATTTTAGCGCGTTGTACGGGCATTTGTCGCGAACCTTGCAATCATCGGTGCAACGTGCTGTACTGCCTTCCGGTGCTTTATCCTGACGAAAATGTTTTAATGAGCCAAAGGAAGAAACCGTTTTGCACGGCTTGCCGATCAACCAGCGCAGGATATCGGTATCGTGGCAGGATTTTGTCAGAATCATCGCATTGGATTCTTCCTTGTTGCGCCACGGCCCACGCACGAAGGAATGCGCCATATGCCAGTACGACACCGGTTCAAGATGCTGCACGCTGACGATATCACCTAAAGTGCCAGAATCGATAATTTCCTTCATTTTGCGAAAGTAGGATGTGTAACGCAACACATGGCAAATCGCCACGATGTTGTTGTATTTCCGCGATTGCTGCAGGATATCGTTGCACTGCAGCCACGTTTGCGCAATGGCTTTTTCCAGCAGCAGATCATAGCCCAGCGCCATACCCTGCATTGCCGAAAGGTAGTGCAGCGCATCGGGCATTGTGATGATCAATGCATCAGCGAATTTTGGAAGTTCAAGGGCATGTTCCCACGTCGTCCACTGGTATTTTTCATCGATGTTATAGCGTTTGGCAAAATTCTCACGACGGAATTCAATGGGTTCCGCAACGCCGACGATTTGCAGCTCGTCGGGGAATTTTTCCGAGTAGCGGGCATAAACATTTCCTCTGTTTCCAGCGCCAAGGACGATGCACCGTACCGGCGTATCTGGCTTTCTGAAATTTTTGTTCTCATATTCAGGCACAGGCAACGCACCGGCTTTGCGGCCAAACACGGATTTTGAAAAAGAGCCAGCGACTGTAGCGCCACCAGTAATTTTCAACCAGTCCCGCCGGTTCCATTTTTTCTTTTCCATCGCAACGCGTCCTCCTTCTTTTCATCCATTTTTAA
>QQUM01000294.1 GCA_008501545.1 Calditrichota bacterium | reverse complement strand
TTACCTGAAATTAGGCCAAAGCCAACAACACCTGGCGGAACTGGAAACCACCTGGGCGCAAGCCATGACACAATTGGTTGGTTTTCTTTATGAGCAAAATTTTAAAGACAGCATGATGGCTAAAAATCTAACCCTGTACGAACTGCCCAACCTGATGGCCCTGCTCGAACGGCTGGAAAACCAGCTCGACGCCGACAATGCCGAAGCGATTAGCGACGTAGCCGGAAAAATTGAACAACTGCTGGCCGACCTGAACCGCCCGCCAGCGCTGGCCCGCGCCGCGGCGCTGCGGCAAAAAGCCGCCGAGATGATGCCGGAATGGGGCCGCACCCGCTTTAGAAACCAGCGCTTGCGCATTGAACGACTGCTGCAGAAAGGCCAACTGCAGCCGGCTTACCAACAAGCGCAGGAATTATTGGAAAAAGCCCAAACCGCTGGCCCCGCAGCCTACAGCGGCGCGAATTATGATTTGGGCCTCGCCAATTTTATGCTTGGTCGGGTTTTGCGTCTGGGCGGACAGGCAGCACCTGCGCTGGAGCATTTAACCGAAGCCCAACGCTTGTTTGAAGCCTTGGGTGAACGGGGCGCGAGCATGGCTTCCGGATCATTAACCGAACAAGCTGATTGCCTCACAGCACTGGGGCGGCTCGATGAAGCGGTGGAAAAGTATGAACAATCGATCAAACGCTTTGAAAAACTGGAAGACTTTCGATGGCTTGTTGTTGGCAAGGTGCAACTGGCGGATGTGCTGAACACTCAAGGAAAACACAACGACGCCATCGCCAGTTACGAAGAGGCGCGTGCCATTTTTGAACAGCAGAATGAACCGGCCAGCGTTGCCACGGCCTGGCACCAGATTGGCGTGGTTTATCAGGACGCCGGGCGCTACGAGCAGGCGGAAGTGGCCTACCGCCGCTCGCTGGATATTGAGACGCAAAACCACAACCGGGCGGGGCAGGGCTTTAGTTTAGTAGAGTTGGGGAGACTCTATTCCGAAAAACTGAACAGGCAAGAAGATGCAGTGGTTTTTTATCGACAAGCGACTGATATTGCTATTGAATTAGGAGATTTGAAAAGCGAGGGTGTAAGACGCAACAACATCGCTGACACGCTGCGCAAACTCAAACGCTACGACGAAGCGCGGGTGGAAATTGAGCGGGCGATTGAGTGTAAAAAAGAATTGGGCCATGCAGGAACTGTTTGGAATGCCTATGGTATTCTTCAAGAAGTTGAAACAGCGCAAGGCAGGCACGAAGCGGCGCGCGCAGCATGGGTACAGGCGCGGCAGGCGTATTTCGCCTACCGGCAGCAGGGCGGGTATGCGCAATTTCACGGCGGTAAGCTGGTAGAGCACATTTTAGGTTTGGTTGCCCAACAAAAAACTCAGGAATTAGATCAGGTTTTCGCTCTTTTTGCTGCCGATTCGAGATTGCCTGAGTCGCGCAGAATACTTTTGCATGCCGTGCAAACCATTCTCAACGGCTCCCGCGACACCGCCCTGGCCGACGATCCCGCACTCAATTACAGCGACGCGGCAGAAATTCTCTTTCTCATCGAGCGGCTTAAGGTGCAGTAGGTGGAGGTGGTCGATAGGTGGGGCTGTGTCAAAACATGAATCTGTATTATAAATATACAAATTTATGAATACATGCAGAATCTTTATAGTTAAGAATCCACCTCGAAGCATCCTGAGTAATCCCGCGCATTTTGCGGGATGTATCGAAGGGTGCGTGCTCAGGAATGCACCCGCACCTTTCGATACGCCCCGCTTAAAAGCAGCGGGGCTACTCAAGATGCTTATTTATGAAATAAACTAAAACCCTGTTAAGTATACGGTTTTCTGTATTTTTATTCATTGATTTGATGTTTTGATACAGCCCCACCTTGGGTGGCCTCACCCTTGCGAAGGTTGCCAACCTTCGCAAGGGTTTTGGTAACAATCACAATCTGTACTGCAATCCCGCCATCAACCGCAATTCGAAGTTAGGCTGGTTTATCGCTTCGTTGGCATCGTCGTAGTTGTAGTCTTCGCGCTGGTTGACGATGGTGCCGTCCGGTGAGTAACTCGTATCGTGGCCTTCCAGTTTTGCGCCCTTGAAATAATCGAGTCCGGTGCTGATGCGCATGGATAGTTTCCGTGTGATTCTGTAAGATGTTTGCAAACCCACACCAATTCCCCAGTGACTGCTGACAACATCAAAATCTTCATTGCCACCGACAAATTTGAAATTGCCTTTAAATTTTGCATACCGCGGCCCGACAAAAAGCCGTGAGTAAAGTGCGGATTTTACGATCACGGGCAAAATGACATCGAGGCGGAAATGCCACATGCTGCCTTTTTCTTCCGGTACACCGTTGGTGGCGTTGTTGATGAAAATTTTTCTCGCGGCGCCGGCATGGCCGGGATCCATGGCGCTTCGGCCTATGCCGAAGCGAATGGCTGCCGGAAAACCCTGTGCGAATTTGGCAATTTTGTAGTGTGCCTGCCAACCGGTTCCCGCATAAAATCCCGCATCCAATCCGACCGTTTTTTCCATCGCCAGCCCGTCCGTTTGCCAAGAAAACCAGAATCCTGCGATGAAGACGGGTAAATATTTTATGAATTTCATTTCTCCTCCAGATGAATATCCTGGTCGCATCAATGTGACAGGATTCCAGACCCTGTCAGCGTTGGCGCGACCAATATCCTGTTATCGCTTTTATCCTAAAGCAAACAAAATGCCACGGCAAAAAAAGCCGACATTGATTGCCGTCTTCCAAAATAGTGCAGGGAAAATTGTTTCCACAAATCAGCTTGTCTTTGTAAAGTGGCGTGTAAAATAGGATATTCAGGTGATGATTTGCAAGGAGGAAATGCAAGGAAAGTCTTTCGATAAAAATTATCGACATCACACACGTGAGAAAAACCAGAAATCCGCTCTCAAGTCCAGCCCTTTCACTCGATCGATTGCACTCATTTGAAAATGTATTGTCCGATAGACGTCATTCCGGTCGCCTGCCTTTTAGGCGTACCGGAATCTTTCTGGGTTTGCTTCGAATAAGGAGATACCGGGATTCGATAAAAGGCATCGGATCCGGTATGACGTGCAGGGATTGATGAAGTGAATATCACTTTTGCTAATCGTTGTACCTGAGTCCAAACATGCTACTGCACCCGCGTCGCGGTAATTTTTGACGTCGTCCGCCATTCCTTCTTGTCTTCATCATAAACTTCCCGCCGCCAGTCGAAATGATCTTTGGTAATATTTGAAAAAATAATGCGCGATTTCTGTTTGGGATTCACCGAGGTGTGCGTTGGAATCATAATGATTTCGCCATTTTCGAAGGTCGCGGTGAAATACGAGGAACTGTTGGCGCCATTTGCGAACCAGGTCATTTCCCATTTGCCAAGCGCCGGATTGTACATGCGCAGGTTTGTTCCTGATAAATCCCGGCCGCGCCTGGGGGCAACCGGTGGAAAGTTATCCTCATGCTGAAACCACAAATCCTGCACAGCGAAACCATCCAGCACATATTTCCAGGCCCAGGTTGCCGGCCAGCCACTGACCCATCTGCCGTTAAACCAGGCGTGATTCACACAATGCCACACGCCGGCAAGTTGCCCGAATTGTTCGGTTTCCGGCGGCGCATCCGGGTGCAATGTACCGAATGGGTGTTCAGAAATGCCGGTAAAATCGCGAACGACCGCAGTCGGGACAAGAGCCTTGCGTTTGAGTGAGACCAATGCACCGGCGGCGCCCGTCTGCAATGCTTTTTTCGTTTGTGCGTCGATTTGTGCATCGGGTAACAAGGCAAGCACTTTTTTGTAGAGCTTTCGTGCGGTGAAGCGATCGCCTGCCTTTAAGTGCGCTTCGGCCAGACTGTCCCAGGTATTGGGGGAGTCTGGGTACTGCTCGTTATTCAGCTCGAGAATAGCAATCGCTTCATCAAGTTTTTCTTCACCGAGCAATCGATAACCCAGGGCATTCAGTTCCGACTCAGCAAAATTATAGACTGAAGCTTTGTCTTTTTTACGCGTATGATACTGGCTGATTGCAGCATCAAGGCCGTTC
>QQUM01000076.1 GCA_008501545.1 Calditrichota bacterium | reverse complement strand
TGATCGACTCGGTACGCGCCGCTACAAAACTCTTCGTCGATAGCCTCGAACAAGGCCACCGTGGCGGTCTGATTCAATTTGCAGGCGAAATCACCCAGGTTGTGGATTTCACTACCGACAAAGAAGTCCTATACGATGCCATCGACGACGGCCAGGCGATGGGAGGAACACCTTTAGCCGACGCATTGGGGCTGGCAATTGAAAAAATAAGAGAAGAAGCAAGCGCCCGCCGAATCATCATCGCATATACCGACGGCCACGAAATTGACTCCAAGACATACACCATTTCAATGGTCATCGACAGTGCAAAAGCCTACAATATTCCTATTTACATGATTGGCCTTGGGGCAGAAGTCCGGCCAGATACTCTGCAAAGAATTGCCATGGAGACAGGCGGGGAATTTTTACCATCTGGTTCTGCAGCCGATATGGCAGCCATCTATACACGCTTGTCGCAGGTAATTAAAAACTATTATGTGCTCAATTACACCTCACCTGATCCGTATTTCAACAGCAGTGTTCGGATTCTTGAAGTGAATGTTGATGATGGAAACAGAATCGGTCGCGGAAAAGGACGGTATTACGTCCCGGGCCCAGGGGCGACCGATGTTTCTGTCTCGATATCTTCAACGACAAGTGATACAGCGGTGGTAGGAAATACGGTTTATAACGCGGCTTATGAAGACAGTCTGATAAATTACTCGCTGGCTGTTTTTAATAACGGGCCAATCGTTGCCAACCGCATCCTGATTAACCATGAATTGCCGGCAGAAACCGATTTTGTAAACAGCAACGAACAGCCGGAATCGATCGAGGATAATACCCTGGCATGGCATATACTGACATTGTTGCCCGGGCAGGTAAAAATATTCAATATAACCGCAAAAGTTCGCCTCGACGTCCCCGCCGGTACAAAGGACTTGATCTCCACAGTGAATGTTGCGGCATCGAACGACACCCTGGTAACAAATAACAGGGCAACGAACATCGTTAAATACTTGGGTACATACCCGCGCTATGACGGTGCACTGGCAATGCCGATTCTCACACCGGGCAAATTTACTGCAGGTGGGTTTGAATTCGGACGCGTCAGGCAGCATGAAAATTATACCTACAACCTGATCATTCGTAATAAAGGAAACCGGGCAATCAGCAACGCGCAACTCCATAATTGGATCCCTGACTCCGTTCGTATTAAAACCGTCACCACCAAACCGGCAGTTCGTACAGAAGCAGAAATGATTTGGAATCTTCCTGATATTGCTGCGAAGGATTCGCTGGTCATCAGTGTTATCGCCAGCCTTGCCGAGAATATGCCCGTCGGTTCCCATCCACTGCCGCACCGTGCGCATCTTGAAGTTGCCGCAGATGAAGTCCCCGCCGATAACACGGCGGAGGAAACAATTTATGCTGTCATTCTACAGAAAGAAAATGATCTGGCGATAACACTGGCATCGCAAACCGATACTACGATTGCCGGGCGCAATGCAGTAAAACCGGATGATATATATACCTATTCCTTTCAGGTTGTCAATAATGGAACAGGAACAGCAGAAGATGTCGTTGTAAAACAAATCCTGCCTGAGCACGTCGTCTATATGCAAGGCGAAATGAATGGTTTAACGACATATGATTGGCAGTTGGGTGCACTCGAACCCGGTGAAAACAAATCCATCAACGTTGCCGTGAAGGTCGCACGCAATGTACCGGAATCCGTAAAACAACTCATCAGCTTCGTTGAAATCATGTCACCGGCGGATACAACAGTTTGGAACAACACGGCCAGTGACACGATCACCTTCATCCCGGTCGACATGGAAGATTTACTCAATTATGATCTTGAAATCGCAACAGAAATCGTGACCGACACATTGATTTCAATCTCCGGCGTGATGGAGCAAGCCGTGCGTGTTGGCACAATCTACAGCTACAAGTTAAGCGTGACCAACCATGGTCCAGGAACAGCTAAAAACGTTCGTGTACTCGACAACCTGCCGGAAGGTGTTTCCCTTTACCAGCTCAACAAAAAAACAATCGAAAGTGCGCAGGCTGATCTCGTCTGGGATATCAGTGAAATATCAAGCGGCGGGAAAGAAGAAATCTCATTTTTTGCCAAAGTGGGTGCTGACATCGTGCAAACACCCCTGGCGCTGCAAAACCACGCAGAAGTTATCTCATCCCGGGACACGGTAGCGACCAACAACGTCAGCCTGTCAACAGTTTACGCCGTTCACAGCAGTGGCTATTCCAGTGACATCACCGTGCAGAATTTCGTCAGCGGCTCATCATTCGTCTTTGCTGATAACGACACAACATGGTTTGCCGATGCTGGAACGAACTACACCTATTCAATTCTGGTTACGAACAGCAGCAATGCTTTTGCTGACAGCGTATTTGTGAACGAATCGTTGCCGCAGGGTGCCACCCCCGTCGATGCATCCTATTCTGAAACGCCTCGCTCCACTGTTGGCAACACGCTGCATTGGATTTTTGAAGGAATCGAACCATTCGGTAAACGTACGATTCAGTTTGAAATGTTCGTACCGGAACCAACGAGCAACGATATCCGTGCTTTCACACACAATGTCGTAGTTGGCGCCGGTAATGAACTGGAGCGTTATGCAGGCAACAACGATGACAGTGCAATGATTTACAGCATGGTTGAAGTCCCGGAACCCGAACTGGAAATTTCACCCCAAACCGTACTTGTTGGTGACAGTGTTCAGGTACGCATACGCTCCGCTGTTGAACTCAAATCCTGGGATTTGCGCGTCTACACTGCAGACGATCAAGTGGACGATACCTTTGCCGATGCGTTTATTGCCTCGACACTGCCGCAACCAGGTGTCTGGCTCGATGTCACGCCACTTTACCGCAATGTGCGTTTATTCACTTTAGCAAAGGAAGAAATAATCCGTTTTGAATTGGTCACTGTGGATTACCTTTACAATACAAAGCGCGTCTCAGCCGATCTCACGGTGCAAGCACGCAACGACATGGTTCTCGAACGAAATGTTTTCCGCGCCGGTCGCGAAGATAAAATCGGCATTAATTTCGAACTGAGTTCCAATCGTAATGTACGCCTCGATCTGTATGATCTCGCAGGGTCGCTCGTCACAACGATTGAAGAAGGACCGTATTTTGCCGGTCGGAACACATACTACTGGGATGGTTACACAAAGTCTGGCCAAAAGGTCGGCAGCGGTGTTTACCTCGTTACGCTTCGTTCCGGCGAATACACATCATGGAAGAAAATGGTGGTAGTGCAATGAAATTTTCACGCTTTATCCTAACATCCGCTTTGCTTTGGATATTATTCACCGCAGGAGGCGGTGAGTCCAGCGCACAAGGTATTCGAACAGGAGTGGCTTTTCTTAAAACGAATCCCGGTGCACGTCAACAAGGTTTTGGCAGCAGTTTGACAGGTGTTCTCGATGAAATCCATGGACTTTACGCCAATCCGGCATCCCTGGGATTTACCCGGGAATGGAACTGGGCGGCGTCCTATTCAAAATTGATGCCCGAGATTTATAACACATCTTTTGCTTTTGGCCACAAAAACACAACAAGTCTTTTTGGTACCAATTACATCGGCATCAGCGCTTCCTACCTCGGGATACCGGAGTTCGATAGTTCCGAAGGTGCTGCTGACGGTGTTTCAGCCAACGATATGCTTTTCGGCACAACGATCGCCCACCCGTTCCGATTTGGTTTTGGGCAAATCGCTCTTGGCACGAACCTGAAATACTACCGCAGCACACTGGCATCATTCCAGTCTTCAACATGGATTCTGGATGCCGGTCTTTTGTGGCGTTCAAACAGAATTGAGACACCCGGACTCGCCGACAAAATTCCGGGTCTTGAAAAAGCAATATTTTCCGCAGGCTTCTCCATGACCCAATTGGGTTCGCCATTGAAGCACGATATCAACAATACGCCCCTGCCAAAAACAATGCGATTTGGCGCTGCAATGCACCTTGGTTCACACACCGGGATGCAACTGCATTTTTTGACAGATTACAAAAAAATTCTCGATGAAGACGGCCAATTCAGTT
>QQUM01000629.1 GCA_008501545.1 Calditrichota bacterium | reverse complement strand
GATAATTGGTTTGTTCAGTGCGACTTCACATGCTGCCAAAAGAAATGCCCGTGCGTTTCCAATCGATTACATATAAATAGCAATGGCCTTGGTGCGGGCATCGTTGCCAAGATAGTCGATGATATCGCCCCAATTTACATCGAGCATTGACCCAACGGAGATAAACGCACTAAATCCAATATTTTCCTGCAAGCTCCAATCGAGAATAGCTGTGCCCAGCGATCCGCTCTGGCTGACAAATGCGATACCTCCGGGATTGGCAAAGTGCTTAGCATAGGTGGCATTCAATCCTTTGTGGGGCAACATGATGCCGAGGCAGTTTGGACCGATGAGACGCACATCGTTTTGCTGAACGATCTCGATGATTTCTCTTTCCAGCTCCTGACCACGTTCCCCGGCTTCTCTGAATCCTGCGGAAATGACGATCACACCGTTCACGCCATTTTGCACACAGTCCCGCAATATTCCCGGAACAGCTTCTGCTTCGGAGAGAATGATAACGAGGTCAATTTTGTCCGGAATATCTTCAAGTTTTTTGTATGCTCTTACCCCCAGGATTGCTGCGCGCGTCGGATGCACAGGATAAACGATGCCGCCAAAACGGTGCTGTATTAAGTTCAGAAAAAGGGAGCGGCCTGTACTCCCATCTTCATCTGTCGCACCGATAACAGCGATGCAACGGGGTGAAAAAATGGATTCAAGCCGGTCTTTTTTAGCTGGGATTAATGACTTGTCGGGATTATCGACGTGTATGGACATTGGAAGTTGCTCTTGTGTTTTGGGCGAATCAGATCGTGGGGAGCTGCATTAGTGTTCGTCTGACAGTTTTTAGTAATTCGACGCGCTTTACCGGTTTCATAAGATATGCATCAAAATCTCTGGTCAAAAATTTTTTTTCAAATTCAACCCTGTTAAATGTACTGATGATGATGAGTTTGGTCTCAGGATGCAAAACTCGCAGCCGCTGCTGGCAATCAAGGCCGGCTTTATTGGAATAGCGAATATCGATAATGACGAGGTGAAAGTGCATTTGGTCACAAAGCTCACTTGCCTCTTCATAACTTGAGGCAACAAAAACATTGTAGTTGTTTTTGCTCAACGCTTTCGATAAGGAGCGGCGGAATACGAGATCATCCTCAATAACAAGGATTTTATATTTTGATCGTGCCAAAAGCATGTTCCAGTTTTTAGGTTTGGGTGACCGTTTGCGTTTCGTTGCGTTTTACATCAGGCGGATGCAGTTGCTAATTATCGTGGTGATAATCAGATGTTCAAATTTTATAAAACAAGAATAATGCCATCGAAAATGTTGAAATTGATATGAGCAAAGTGCTTTTGCTGGCATGTGCAATCTACTGCATTTTTAAGGATTTGAATTTGAAAGAAAAGGGTTGAGTCCGGGATTGCTGTATAATTACAATAATTTTAATTTCTTAAACTTGGAAAATGAATTGAGTGGTTTCTTACATGTGAGAAGGAAAATGATGCCGGATTCCGGCATAACGGAGAAGTACATAATCCTTCAGCGGCTCTGCAGAACGCGAGACGTATGGAAAACGATGCAAAAGAAGAAATGTAAAAAAATGGACTGAAAATTACTATTCCGCAATCACACCGGCACGTCCTTGGTGTCTAAACCCAACTCGGACATTTTTCGATAAAGTGAGGATAAACTGAGCCCCAGCATTTTTGCAGCTGTTTTTTTGTCCGAGTCGACCATCTCCAGAACTTTGGTAATTTGCATCTTTTCAAATTCTGCCACGGCTTCCTTCAGTCCCTGGTTGGTCACGACAGGCATCGAATCATCGGTGGAATAGACTTGCGGCAAATGATCCAGGGTGATGTGATCCCCATCGCAGAGTATCACCGCCCTTTCGATTGTATTTTCCAGCTCACGTACATTGCCCTTCCATTCGTTGCCAAGAAAATACGGCATGGCATCCATGCTGACACCGGATATGTTTTTATTCATATCACGGTTGAAACGCTGCAGAAAATAATCGATGAGCAGGGGGATATCATCCCGGCGGTCGCGCAACGGCGGAATGTAAATACCAACAACATTCAATCGATAATACAAATCCTCGCGAAAAGCGCCGTTGGCAATTTCATCTTCGAGATTTTTATTGCTCGCTGCAATTATGCGCACGTTTATCGGAATTGTTCGCCCGGCACCGACCGGCATTATTTCCTGTTCCTGAATTGCTCGTAACAATTTCACCTGCAGGTTGAGTGGCAACGTGCTGATTTCATCCAAAAAAAGCGTACCACCTGAGGCTGATTTAAAAAGCCCCTCTTTGTCTTTTGTCGCGCCGGTGTACGATCCTTTCACATGCCCGAAAAGTTCGCTTTCGATAAGATTTTCCGCGATGGCGCCGCAGTTTACAGCGACGAAACGCTTGTGCACGCGCTGACTTTGGGCGTGAAGCATGCGGGCGACAATTTCTTTCCCCGTGCCACTTTCTCCAGTTATAAGAACAGTAGATGGCAGTGGCGCAACACGGGAAATCATGTTTAAGACTGATTTGACTGCTTTGCTCTTGCCGATAAATTTATTCTGCTCCGTTTGCGAAAAAGCGAGCTGTTCTTTTAAAATGCGGTTTTCTTCATTGAGCGCGTGGCGTTCAAGCGCTTTTTCTATTGTGTGTAAAATTTCTACGCGTTTAAAGGGCTTGGACACGAAATCATAGGCACCATTTTTCATCGCCTCCACTGCCTTTTCTATGGTACCATGCCCGGTGAGAACCACCACTTCAATTTCCGGCCAGTTTTTCTTGATGACTTTCAGCAGCTCATTGCCACTCATTCCCGGCATGCGCATGTCGGTCAGAACAAGTGAAATATTTTCGCGGCCGAGAATCTCCTCCGCTTCGTGGGCATTGGCGGCAACAAATGTTGCATAGCCTTCTTTGCGGATCACACGCTCCAGTGAGACCCGTATGCTTTGCTCATCATCTACGATGAGGATAGCGATATTTTCAGGTTGAACACTCACAGTTGCATCTCCTCTTTTTGATGGATCGATTTGTGTTCAATTGGCAGAACCATGGTGAACACGGTCCCCGCATTTTCCTTGCTCGTGAATGAAAGACGGCCGTTATGTTCCTGCACAATCTGTCGTGCAATGGCCAATCCCAGGCCGGTTCCCATATCCCTGGTTGTGTAAAAGGGTTCAAAAATTTTGGTCCGTTGCTCTTCCGCAATGCCATCACCGGTATCGGCGATGGAAACTTCCACATTTGTGCCGGCAGCAACAGCATGAAGCCGTAGAAATCCACCATTTCGCATCGCATCAAAAGCATTGCGCATCAAATTAAGAATGACGCGCCTGATTTGATGATAATCAGCGGCTACACGCGGAAGCTCAGCTTCAATTTCTCTGATGATTTGGATCCCTTGCGAGTTCGCTTCAGCCTCGACGAAATCGATGGTATCCTCCAACAGTTGGTCGAGGTAGACCAGATGAAATTCGGCTTCCGGCAGCCGTGAGAATTGCAGATAATCTTCTGTTAAATTGGTCACGCGTTCTACTTCATCCATGATGGCTTTGAGCAGGGATTCACCTTCTGCAGTAATCCCTTCGCTGGTACTTCGCAATTCATCGCCCAGCAATTCGGCATTCAAACTGATCGAAGACAGTGGATTCCGAACTTCGTGCGCGACTTTTGCTGCCATTTGTCCGATGATGGCCAGCCTTTCGCTTTGGATAACACGCTTTTCCAGCTCCTGCTGTTTGCGCATATCAAACTCGACGCCCATGTAACCTACAGTTTTGTCCTGCTCATGAATAGAGGTAATGGAAAGCCAGACCGGAAATTCTTCTCCATTGCGGTGCCGGTTAATAATTTGCCCGGCCCAGCAGCCGTATGCTTTTATCTCGTCCCACATTTTTTTATAGAGACTGTCCGTTGTTTTTTGAGAGCGCAAGACGGATGTGCGCTTACCGATGATTTCATCGTATCTGTAGCCATAAATTTCGAGAAACGCGTCGTTTGCATCGATAATGCGTGCATTGAGATCCGTGATAATAATACCGTCGGTACTCCCTTGAAATGCA
>QQUM01000147.1 GCA_008501545.1 Calditrichota bacterium | reverse complement strand
TGCAAGTGATTTAGAACGCACGGATATTAACTTTGTTATTGGCCGCATCAATGACTTTTCTATGGATAATAAATCGTATCCCCATTGGGGAAAAGTACGTGAGGCCCATGTTGCGGTTGCACAATCTCTTTCAAATGCTGCCTGGGTTAATACCGATGATCTGAACGGCAAAAAAAACGGCATACACGCAACTGATGATGGTTACATAACGCTCGGTAAACGTTTTGCCAATAAATCGATTGAATTGATCAAGAGCAATGCCCAAAAAAGGCATTCAGCAGACCATCCGCTATTTGAAAACGACTGGACATCTCTGCGCAAACACCAAACACCGCAGTGGCTGATCGACGCCAAGTTTGGTATTTATTGTCATTGGGGTATTCAGACGATCAGCTATCAGAAAGGCAAAGAAAATTTGAGCCCCGATGAATTGATCCCACTTTTTATAGGCGAGAATTTCAACGCTGACAAATGGGCTGAGTTATTCGAAACAGCCGGAGCAAAATTCGGCGGTGTTGTCGGCTGGCATGGCAGTGATTTCAAGCATTGGGATTCGCAGTATTCGGACTACAACTCGTTCAAAATGGGGCCGAAGATTGACATCGTTGAAGAGATCGCTAAAGCTGTGAAAAAACGGGGCATGAAGTTCCTGGTTTCCTACCATGCCATCCGAAGCGATGACTGGATCAATTATGCCAAAGAGGGCGTCGACAAATACGATCCAGATATTTTTTGGGTAGATGCCAGCTTTGGCGGAACGAAAAGAGGGCACCACGAGAAGACATTGCGCTACTCGAAATACATCGGTGAAGCGAAAAAAACAACCCCGGCTTTCCCGGAAAAATATCAGCGGGAATTTATCACCCACTATTACAACAAAGCCATTGAGCGAGGCAAAGAAGTTGAGCTGATGTACAAATCCCATGACATTCCGCCCGGCGTTGGCATGCGCGATTTGGAAAACGGCATTTTGAGCAAAATGCCGTATGACGTCTGGATTACCGATATGGACATGACCGTGCCGCCCGACTGGAAAACACACGGTTGGTTTTACCGCGAAGGCGTGCCGCAGCGTTCGGCAAACGAGTTGGTTGACATGCTGGTGGATGTGGTCAGTAAAAACGGGCTGTTCCTGTTGAATATCCCTCCCATGGCTGATGGGACATTCCCACAGGAAGTTGTGGAAAATCTCACTCAATTGGGCGAATGGCTGCAAAGAAACGGCGAGGCGATTTATGGCACATCACCCTGGTTTATTTATGGGCAGGGGCCCAGCGAAATTCCGGAAGGCAATTACACTTATCATCACAACAACCATTTCGCTCAAATATCTTACACGAAAGAGGATATCCGTTTTACGGTCAAAGGCGACAATCTGTACGCCACCTGTCTGGGCAAGCCTGAAGGCAATCTAAAAATTGAAGCGCTCAACTCGGGATTCAAACTGCGTAAAGGCGATGTAGTTTCAATCGTGCATCTCGGTTCGGGCAAAAAAGTTAAATTGGAGCATAATGATGAAGCATTGGAATTGATGCTTGGAAATATTCCGCTTGATGAGTTTGCCAATGCTTTTCGAATCGAACTGAAGTTTGATTTATAACATATCAACAGAACTGTTTAACTTTTAAGCCACAGATGAACACGGATTTTCACGGACATTTTTTGAATTTAAAATCAAAAAAAGAAAAATCTGTGTTTGATCCGTGTCAATCAGTGGCTAAAAATTGGCAAAACAAATTTTTGTTAGTGATTTAAAAAAGTGTTCAACTCATCGCCGCTTAAAATGCGGCAATACAGAAGAGGAAGGAACCATCATGGCAAAACACATACTTTTCTTAATATTGATAGCCATCTTCTTTGTCGGAGGAACGCAGCAGGTTCTTGGGCAGGATCAAAATTTTAACGACTCGTGGCTCTTTTATAATGATAATGCCGAAGGAGCGGAAAAAGCCGATTTCGATGATTCGAACTGGCGGAAACTCAACTTGCCGCACGACTGGGCCATCGAAGGACCGTTCGATAAAAAATACAACGCGCGCGCCGGGGGATTGCCGTTTCATGGCACCGGTTGGTATCGCAAACATTTCAAACTGCCGGTAGATGCAAAAGGCAATGTGGTGCGCATCGAATTTGAAGGGGCTATGTACGACGCCTATGTTTGGGTCAATGGCAAGTTAGCTGGTAATCGGCCTTATGGCTATATCGGTTTTGAATTTGACATCTCCAAGCTGCTGAAATATGACGGTGCAGAAAATGTGATTGCCGTTCGTCTCACGCCCAAGGATTTGTCCAGCAGATGGTATCCGGGCGCCGGGCTTTATCGCTCGGTTTGGTTGAAAATCGATGAACCTGTTCATGTAGGCCACTGGGGAACCTACATCACCTCACCAACCGTGACCGATGCCAAAGCCGTTGTGCAAAACGAAACCACGGTGGAAAACAAAAGCGCCAAAGCGGCCACCGTAAAACTCAAACATGAATACTTTGCGCCTGACGGCAAGTTGGCCGGTTCTGTGGATGAAGAATTCACCATCGAGCCCAATAAGTCTTACGTTTCCGGCTTGTTCTGCAATCTGGAAAGCCCCCAACGCTGGGATCTGGAAACGCCCAATTTGTACACGGCGGTCACCACCATCACCCAAAACGGAAAAACGCTGGATACCTACAAAACCCGATTCGGCATTCGCACCATCAGCTACACCACCGAGGGTTTTTATCTCAACGGTCGCAAAGTTCGTTTTAATGGCGTCTGCTTACATCACGACAATGGCCCCCTAGGCGCTGCCGTTTACCGCAGAGCGGATCAACGCAAACTTGAAATCATGAAAGAGATGGGCGTCAACGCTGTGCGCACCAGCCACAATCCGCCATCGCGGGAGTTGCTGGAATTGTGCGATGAGATGGGAATCATGGTGCAGGATGAGGCATTTGATGTTTGGAAAATCGCAAAGGTTCCCAACGGTTATAATGAGTTTTTTGCCGAATGGGGCATGCGGGACATGAAAGATATGATCCTGCGGGACCGCAATCATCCGTCGATTGTCATGTGGAGCATCGGCAATGAGATTCTTGAACAAAGAGACAAAAAATACGGTTGGAAGCTGGCTAAAAAATTAAACGAGGTTTGCAAAGAAACAGATCCAACCCGCCCATCTTCGGCAGGATTTAACCACTACCCGGGGCCGTACGACAACAACATGGCGCAGCAGGTGGATATCATTGGCATGAATTATAAACCCACCTTGTACGGAACAGTTCGCAAAAACTATCCCCAATTGCCAATAGTGGGTTCCGAGACTTCAAGCTGCACCAGCAGTCGTGGTGTTTACCACCTGCCCATCAAGAAATACAAAACCCATGAATCCCTGCAGGTAACCAGCTACGATTTGATCGGCCCGCCGTGGGCGTATCCGCCGGATTTTGAATTCCATTATCTGGAGCAGAATCCCTTTGTGATGGGCGAATTTATTTGGACCGGATTTGATTACCTGGGCGAACCCACGCCATATGGCGGCCGTGATAATTCTACTGATGGCTACTGGAACGCTGACTGGCCGTCGCGCAGTTCCTATTTTGGTCCGGTTGATTTGGCCGGATTTCCCAAAGACCGTTTTTATCTCTACCAGAGTCAGTGGACGAGCAAACCGATGATTCATCTTTTGCCGCACTGGAACTGGCAGGGCATGGAAGGCAAAGAAATTCCGGTTTACAGCTATACCAACTGCGATGAAGCGGAACTCTTTCTCAACGGGAAATCTTTCGGCAAAAAGGTAAAAGGCAAAGACCTGACGGAACTACTGGTAGATTACAGATTTTATGAACCCAAAACATTCAAATCCAAATACCGTCTGTCGTGGAATGTGCCTTACAAAGAGGGATCGATCAAAGTCGTCGGCTACAAAGATGACAAAGCCATTGTGGAAAAGCAGATCAACACAGCGGGCAAACCTGCAAAGATCAACCTTTCAGTTGACCGTGAGGTGATCAATGCCGACGGGACAGATTTGGCTTATGTTACAGTGCGAATTGAGGACAACAACGGCACTCTCTGTCAAATGG
>QQUM01000152.1 GCA_008501545.1 Calditrichota bacterium | reverse complement strand
CGAATCTGCCACTCCACCGCTCTCATACTGGCGACATAAGTGGCAAACCAATCCGTAATACTGGATAAACGGTTCCCGGTCATTCATTAAAATATTTAAATCATCTTCATCGATGACAACGTATGAGTTATGCTGCGCATACCTTCCCAAGACCCGCAGCATCGCCAATTCAACTTGCTGCTCATCACCGGCTGTTTTCAATCTTTGATACCTTTTTCTGTCTGAAAAAAACACGCCTGTCTTTGTTGGAATGGTTGTGGCGAAAAAGATCGCCAGGGAAATCACACCTGTGATAAAAACAAATGATGCATACAATCCGGCAAGCGCCAGGGAAACGGCAAGACAAATCAAACCGAACAGGAAAGAAGCTATCGGTCCGGCAATAATTATCCGGCTGAATTTATTTGCATTTTCAGTGTCTTCTCGCACCGGCGCTGTAACCGCAACACCGCCGAAATAACTGATGTCCGTATTGAAATAAGGCTGGACACGGCCATCTTCTTTCTTGATTCCCAGCGACCCGATAACAAACAATTGGAACTCAAATCCTTGAAGCATTCCGGTAAATAAATGCCCCGCTTCATGAATGCCAAGAACACCGAAAATTGCTAGCAGCAGTCCACCAAAAAACAGTACTTTATCCGACAAGGTTTCCGGCTTGCCAACACCGCTTTTCATCAACAGGAGAAACAATAGAAACAACGCCAGTAAAAAAAGCGCCATTTCTATTATTGTTCTAAATTTGATGTTTTTCATATCGTCTCTATTAATAAACCCACGGCAGACGCCCGGCATATTCAATCTTAAATGAATACGCATGTTTACAAGGCTGCTTTTTCGGTGTTTTAATTGATAATCCGTTCTCCGTCAAATCCCATGACAGCTTCCCTTTGTGGCCCAGCAGTGTCACAGATTTTATCTTTGCTTTGTCTAAAATTTTAAACGACTCCACAAGCAGCTCATCTTCCGGCCAGTCAAGGGCGATGGCGTAAAGCACGTTTTCTTTGGTGGTGAAGCGAATATCTTTGGCAGAATAAATAATGTCTTTTTTATCGATAAAACCACCGCCTTTGAATTGGGTTGGGCCTTCGCCATATTTAAACCACGGGCGTGTACCGTAAATAGCCTCGCCGTTCAAACCCAGCCATTCACCGATGCCCAACAAGCGTTCCTTTTGCTCCTGTGGGATGGTGCCGTCTGCACGGGGTGCAATATTCATCAACGTGTTGCCGTTCTTGCTCACGCGGTCAATGATGTTGTCCACCATGACGTTGACCGATTTATAATCAGGATTGGTAATGTAGCTCCAGGATTTTTTGCCAATGGCCGTGTCGGTAATCCAGACGTCTTCGTACAAGTGGTCGAGTCGCCCACGTTCCAAATCCAAAACGCCAGCGCCGCGCGGCAGGTGATCATTTTTATAAGAGACCACCACGTCTTTGCCCCATTCCGCCGCTTTGTTGTAGTAATAGGCAAGAAACTCCCGCTTGTACGGTTCAAAGGTGGGCTGTCGCCAGCCAAAGTCAAACCAGATGTAATCCGGTTGATAATTATCGATGACCTCAATAATTTTTCCAAGCCAGTCTTCTAAAAATTCCTGTGACTCCGGCGTGCCCGGCGCATGGGGCATGCTATACAAACCGGCGTAACGCGAATCTTTAGCATCATATTGAAATGCCGGCTCGTAGTATTTCCAGTTATAGGCATGATGAAATGATGTCAGGAATTTTAGATTACGCTTGCGAGCCGCCATTGCCAGTTCACCGACAATATCCCGTTTTGGCCCCATATCGGCAGCGTCCCATTCGGTTAACTTACTGTCCCACATTGCAAAGCCATCATGATGCTCCGCCACCGGGCCTACGTATTTTGCGCCCGACTTAACGAACAGATCCACCCATTCATCAGCGTTAAATTTTTCCGCCTTGAACATAGGGATAAAGTCTTTATAGCCAAAGTGCTCCTGCGGTCCCCAGGTTTCTTTGTGATGCTTGAAAAAATTGGCCTTCTTTCTTTTGTGCACTTCATCGATGTACATCAACCGGGGATACCACTCGTTTTCATATTCGGGTACGCTGTACACACCCCAGTGAAAATAGATACCAAATTTAGCATCCCGGAACCAGTCCGGCACCGGATGCTGGATCAGTGATTCCCAGGTTGGTTTATAGGCTTTTATTTTTACATTGACCTGCGAATAGCTTTGTGTTGACGCCATAAACATGGCACAGATGAAAGACAAAAGAATTCGTTTTTTCATGGATCTACCTTTCCTAAATTTAATTATTTTGCCACAAAGACACCAAGACGCGAAGGAACACTAAATGAATTATGAAATAACAATTAATCTTATTTTACTGGAAAAATAAATTGTTAAACTTTGTGTCTTCGAGTCTTTGTGGCGAATTAATTTTGTACCAAATAATCTAACCGTCGGGGCACTTGTTCATTTTCAAGAACGCTTTGCTGTATTTTTTCAGGTTGAATTTTAAAAGCATATTTATTGGCGCCATCTTTCATCAAAACAATACTATTCAGAATTAGCAACGCTTCACCGCCGTCTTCAGTCTGATAGAGCGCTTTTGTCATTGTCTCCACCGGACTGCGAAGGCCTGTTAATCCGAAGAATTCAGCCGCGCGTACCCGGTTAATTTGCTCGGAATCGTTTTCAGCGATGTGCTCGATCAGCGGAATAAATTCATTTGCTTTTTTACCGAATGTGCTGCAGACAACCAATCCCCAATACCGCTGCCATGGATCGTTTGACTTCAGGCTTGATTCGATTTTTGCTTTCACATTTTCAAATTTATCCAACATCAGATTGGTTATGGCAAGATACTTTTTAATATCCGATTTGTGTTTCTGTCCAAAAGCAACCGGATTGTCGAAAGCATTTTTTACCAGATAATGTTCGGGATAAAAAGACAAATCAGGCAATTCTTCCGCCTTGTCGTTCAGCTTTTTACGCATCTTTTTCAGCACACCTGCATATTTTGCCTGCCCGGCCAAATTATTAGTTTCGTATGGATCAACCTCCAGATTGTAAAGCTCTTCGGGCATTTTAGCTTCGAAAAAGGCCGATTGCACGCTGTTCAGCTCGTTCCTTCTATACATCTCCCACCACTGCTGGTAGCCCAGTTGTTTGTAGCGGTAATTATTCATTAATCCATTGAAATTGAACGGCTGGTAATTTCGGATATACTTGTATTTGCCTTTTCGCAACGCGCGCACCATGTCGTATTTTTCATCGAAACGGTCGGCGTAGCTATAGGTCTCGTCGCGGGACTGCACTTCTTTTGCGGTGATGCCATTGCCCAGAAACGGCTTGCCATCCATTCCGTCGGGTATTTGTATTCCGGCCAAATTCAAAACAGTCACCCCAAAATCAACAAAACTGACAAAGCCTTCCACTTGACCGCCTGCTTTAAAATCAACAAGATGCTTAAACTTTGGCGGGATATAAACCACCAGCGGAACGTGCACGCCAACTTCATTTAAATAGCCTTTACTGCCCGGCAAAACACCGCCGTGATCGCCATAATAAAAGATGAACGTGTTCTCGAGCAATCCATCCTTTTTAAGCTCATCCACCACTTCGCCAACCTGACCATCCATTTCAACGATCTTATCGCGGTAACGCGCGTTGGAATACTTGAACAATTCTGTTTGCGGATGATTTGGCAAGACAAAACATGAATCCGGATTGGTGCGGGCGCCGGCTGTCATCTCCGCTTCGGTAAAATGCATGCGGCTTTCATGGGTTGTGCCGATGTTGAAAACATGGAAAAACGGCTGTCCATCTTGCCTGTTTCGCCAGCTTGCTTTCCTGGAAGATTCATCCCAAACGCCTTCCGGTTTGATGATATTGTAATCTTCTTTGGCATTGTTTGTGGCGTAATAACCGACCTGGCGCAGGTAAAAAGGAAACATGTGCAAGCCTTCGGGCATAGGAACTTGTTTCAGTTTACGGTGGTAATGGGTGGCTGCACGCGGCCCGTAGCACCCGGAAATCAAAGTCGATCGGGCCGCGCTGCAAACAGGTGAATTGGAAAATGCATGT
>QQUM01000261.1 GCA_008501545.1 Calditrichota bacterium | reverse complement strand
GGGAGAAAATAAGTCTGCACCTGGGCTCGTCAGCTACAATTTTAATGGAATTTATTCTTGGTATCAAGATCCGGCGAATCCGCTTTAGAAAGGAAATTGATCCGCTTTTAACTGAATTAAACAATTTAAGAAATGAATTGGAGGACAACACCCATGCATGATCGTCTAACTTTGCGAACAAAACTTCTTCTTGTATCACTGATTGTTTTCAGCAGCATCTCGGCTCTGTATTTCATGAACAGCCGACAAGGTCAAGTTGGCCCGGAATTTTTTACCGGCTTGCGCGATGGCATTATCGGGGTTACAGTTGGTATCTGGTTTTTCGGTTTGATATTCCTTTCCATACGCAAGCGCAAAGCACGCCAACAGGGCAGGCCAGTTGAAGAGAAAAACCAAACCTTATTAACGATTGGGCTTTTTTCGATGGTGTGCGGTATTCTTCTTAACCGTTTCGGTGGATGCAGTGAAATTTTTGCGGGTATTAGCATTATATTTTTTATTATCTCCGCGGTGACAAGTTTGGTTTATATTCGAAAAATACGACTGGGCAAGAACGTCTGTGAATGAATGAATTGATTCGGTCTTTTACTACCCTTGCTTTGTGATGGCCTTTGAAAAATAGCGTTAAGAAATTTTGGAGACTTTCCGTTAAGAATCATTTTTTGTTTGAGCGTAGCGAGTTCAAAATGATTTAGGAAAGTCTCCAAAATTTTAGCTATTTTTCAACAGCCTTGATTTTTTTGTTTCTTTTTTGATCAAGCAAAAAAGAAAAAGGCAAAAATTTATGTTCAGCCTAAAGCTGCGGAGCTAAGTACTTTCTCAATAAATGAATTTCAGGAACAATACCCAATCCTGCCGGAAAAGACATCTTATTAGATGAGACATAAAGTAATACAGTGAACGAATGCTTTGGGAAAGTTTGCAGTCGAGACTTTCGTCTCGCTGAAATGCACTTTCTGCACAAAAAAGGCTAAAGCCTTCACGACAAACGCATTCATCCCTTAATCCGAATTCATTGAACATTAAGTGACCCACCTTCAGGAAAACGGCACGATGAGCACAAATCCAGACAGCACTGCCCGACGCAATTTCAACGCCTTTTTATGGCATGCTGTCTTTCTCGCACTCACGACAACCTTCACAGATGTCAACACGATTCTCCCATCACTCGTCGTCACATCCGGTGGCAGCGATTTACAGTTGGGCATTTTAACCGCCATTATGGTAGGCACACCGATTCTTGGCGAGCTTTTTTTCGCAAGTTACCTGCATTTAAAATCCCGCAAAAAACCTTTTTTATTGTTCGGTATCAACCTGCGTGTTTTCATTCTTTCGATCACGGCACTCGTGCTTTGGCGTGCGGAAGCTCTCGCAGGCCAGGGACTCATTTCACTGATTTTTTTACTGATGTTCGTCTTCGCGCTCGCCGGAACTTTTGCCGGTGTTTCCTACACTGACATTTTAGGGAAATCGCTGCCGGAAACAATGCGTCAAAGTTTCTTTGTGCGACGACAGATTTTCACCAGTATCGCCATTCTCATTTCCGCGCTCATCGCCCGGTCCATTCTTGCGGAAATGCACTATCCGGCAAACTATGTTCTTCTGTTCATTCTCGCAGCTGCCCTGCTTTTGGTCGCATCTGCCGGTTTTTGGAGAATTAAAGAAAAACCCGTAGCCATTACCGCAGGCACCCATAATTTTTTGATGGTGATCAAATCGATCCCAGCCACCTTTAAGAAGAATCCCAACCTGCGTTCCTATATTCTGTTCAGCAATTTCGCCGGTTTCAGTTTAACACTGATGCCATTTTTTATTGCACTGGCGAAAACAAGCTACGAATTAACCGGTGAGCAAATCGGTATGTTTCTCTTATTGCAAATCATTGGAATGATCGTTTCAAATTTTATTTGGGCGCAAATCATAAAAAAACACCATTTCATCGGTATCATCAAAGGCTGTGTTGCTATTGGCTCCCTCCTGCCTGTGCTCGCTTTGATTTTTGTTCATCTTCCAATCTATTTTTATTGGCTGATTTTTTTCCTCATGGGTTTCACGATGAGTGCGCGCCGTATCGGCTATGAAGGACTTTTTATCGAAATTACGGATGATGAAAATCGGGCGCTGCACAAGGGGATCGTTGGTGCCACACGTCTTTCAACCGCATTTTTTCCCCTCATCGCCGGGTGGTTAATCGGGTATGTTGGCTACGAAACGATCTTTATCCTCAGCTCGATAATGATTGCAACAAGCCTGTATTTCATTCGCGAATTGCACGTACCGTCCTAAAGCACCTTCGCTTTCCCACAGACGAAATACATGTAGCATAATGTGAGGAATTAACCTGGTCATTCCGGTTTCTGCGCTTTCCAGCGGAATACCGGACTTTTTAAGAGCGACCACCCTGTCGATCCTGACGACGAGTCCGTCGAACTATCCGACCTTTTTTAGCAAAAACGCCAAAACAAAAACCTATTTAACACACAGTAATAAAAGGACTTAACAAGAAAATATTATTTTTGGCACGTCACTTGATTAAGAGAGATGCGAATTTAAAAACAAATAATTTCAATCTCTTACTCTCTCAAGCTCTAAAATCTTTAAAGGAGAATTATCATGAAACGCATCTCTTCCCTCTTCACACTGACGACGCTCTTGTTGGCACTCGGACTCTATTTTACAGCAGGCTCTACGGTATTTGCCCAGGGAAAACCCGAAGGCAAAGGTTTTGTTGACGCGAATAATGATGGCTACAACGACAATGCCCTTGACGATGACGGTGATGGCATTCCCAACGGACAAGATCCGGATTTTGTACCGGTTGAAGGCGCAACACACAATGGCCACGGTTTCCTCGATGCGGATGGCGATGGTGTAAATGATTATGCACAAGATGCCGATGGTGATGGCATTCCCAACGGCCAGGATGAAGACTGGGTTGCTCCAGCAGATGGCAGCGGTCAGCAAGCCGCAAACGGTCGCGGACAGCGTGCCGGGAACAGCAACAAAGGTGCACGTGGTTTCGTCGATGCGGATGGCGACGGCTTCAATGACAACGCGCAGGATGCCGATCTTGACGGGATTCCTAATGGACAAGATGAAGACTATGTAAGCCAGAACCCTGGCAGAGGCAAAGGCGCTATGGGTTTTGTCGACGAAGATGGTGATGGCATCAATGACAATGCATTGGACGATGATGGCGATGGCATCCCCAATGGCAAAGATGAAGATTTCGTACGCACACAGGATGGAACTGGCAGAAACGCTGGTGCAGGTAATTCGGCTGCCGGTTCTGGCCGGGGACAACGCGGCACCGGATCACAAATGGGAACCGGCGATTGTGACGGTACAGGCGCAGCAGCAAGCCCAATGGGTTCAAAAGGGCAAAAACGCGGTGGTCGCAATTAATACAAATAACCTTTAGTATCCATGCTGGAAACAAAGAGCGAGCATTTGCAAAAATGCTCGCTCTTTGTATGTTTATTCGTTTTAATCAGTGCAGGCACAATGTCATTAAGTTAAGATGTTTGTAGTGGAGACTTTAGTCTCTATATGATACTCTACCTGAAGTAACTAAAATTGAAGCAAAATCAGCAACTGTTTGCGCTAGTCTGAAGGCGTCCCGCCGAAGACAATGTCTTTTCCACTCGGCGAGACGCCTTCGTTCTCGTTTTATTAGTCTGTCGAATGCAAAAAAAATCTTCTATCGAACTCACATTAATTCCACGAAAATCCCCAAATTTTCCTTGCAAATATTCCTTCCGTTTATTACAATTTGCATCAAGATACGTAATCAACTAACTTAGTTGTTTACTTAAAATTTTAAAGGAGAAAACCGATGCCAAATTCACCGCAAACGATGGGACAGCAGCACCACCGCCGTTCGTGGGCTGAACCCTGGAAAATAAAAATGGTTGAACCCATTGCCGTGCTTACCCGTGAAGAGCGCGAGCAGGCAGCCAAAGAAGCCGGATACAACCCTTTCCTGCTCAAATCCGACAAAGTTTACATCGATTTGCTCACCGACAGTGGCACCAGCGCCATGAGCGACCGCCAGTGGTCCG
>QQUM01000314.1 GCA_008501545.1 Calditrichota bacterium | reverse complement strand
CTTTCAGCTCGTCAAAACTGACGACCTTTTCTTCGTCAGCAAAAAGCTGGTTAGTGGTTTGTGGTTTAGACATTTAAAAAAGCCTCCTTATTATTTTTTTACTGCACCCGAAGGTACAGATTTTTTTATAACCTGGAAAACCGCCACATTCTCAGACGAAAGCAACAGTTTGTTTATACGACGCTTGCGAAGGTTTAAAACCTTCGCAAGCGTCTTATAAAATCATATCACCAATGCCTGGTATTTTTGTACGATCGCTTCGACTTGCTGATCGATGGTCAGCGCTGTCGTATCAAGTTCAATTGCATCATCGGCTTTTTTCAGCGGTGCAATCGCTCTTCCTGAATCCTTTTCGTCCCGTGCCACAATTTCTTCACGTAACTTCTCAAATTCAACAGAAACGCCTTTTTGCTGTAATTCCAGCATGCGGCGCCCGGTACGTGCTTCTACCGAAGCAATTAAAAATATTTTTAAAACAGCATTCGGGAACACAACGGTGCCGATATCACGCCCTTCAACGACAAATGAGCCTGTGCTCGCAATGTCCCGTTGAAGTGAAACCATCGCCTGACGCACTGTGGCGTGCTTTGAAACCAGGCTGACATTGCTGGTGACCTCACGACTGCGGATTGCTTCGGTAATTTCATTTGCATCCGCCCAGACACGGGTTAACTCACCATCGGCGCGAAGTTCAAAATCGGTCGCTTTTATCAGCACGTCAAGCGCCTGCTCGTCAGCGAGATCCACGCCCTTTTCTATTGCCACACAGGTTACCGCCCGGTAAAGTGCTCCGGTGTCTAAATAAGTAAAACCAAGCTTCTGCGCAACCAATCGGGCTGTCGTACTTTTCCCAGAACCAGCCGGTCCGTCGATGGCAATAATTTGGTGGTCCTGAGCGTGCTTTTCGAGCGTGTTTTTCATCAGCTTTGATTATACGGTGTTTATTCTAAAAAAACAAAGAATTTATTAAGAATTGAGTGTTATTTCATTGAATGTATAAAAAATGCTTTTAGATTAAGAGTCAAAAGTATGGGGTATTCACAGCCATAATTTCAACAATCGACTGAGGATTATTCCTATGCCAGCCGATTGTGCAATCCGTCAATTGATTTAATCAATGGCATTTAGTGAATTCATGGCAAACCAAAAATCCGGGAAAATAATCAATATTGCATCTATAGCAGGATTGGTGGAACGCAACCGTGAGATGTATCATCGGAACGATAAAAATGAACAGGCAATAGACTATGCTGCTGCCAAGGGCAGGGTTATCGCCATGACACGGGATTTGGCGGCGCTGCTTGCACCATATGAAGTTTGCATTAACGCTGTTTCACCTGGCGGTTTTGACAAAGGCGAGCTTCCCGCATCTTTTGTCAATGAATTTGCTTATTGTGATTCTCAAAAACAAATGCTTGCGTGTCGTCATTCCGGCAAGCTTTAAGCCGGAATCCATCAATGGTTAAGGCCAATAGAAGTAGATTTTGCTTACGCCGAACTTCGTTTCGTCGAAAAGCATGACGAGCCGAAGGCCCGCGCTAGCGAAATGACGTTTCATGATAGTTTGTCTTACTCTCAATTTTGCACAACGGATTAAAGTATCAAAAAATAAAAAAAGGACGCTGAGCCGCAGAGTACGCAGAGTTTTGTTTTTTGAGTCCTTTAAAGCTTTTCTCAGCGAGCGCTGCAACTCGGCGTGAACAATTCAGGTTTTATAAAATTTGCCAATGTCGAATTCCAAAAAAACAAATAATTTTCCAACGAACCAGACGATGAGAAAAGGCAATTAAATGGAGCGTATCAAAGGCATCATCCCGGCTGTCTTCACCCCCATCAAGACGAACGGTGATATCGATCTGGCGAAAATAAAACCGGTCAGCGAATTTTTAATTGAGGAAAAAGTGGGTGCCTTCTATGTTTGCGGCAGCACCGGCGAAGGGCCACTCCTGACAACACGGGAACGGCAACAGGTTACTGAAGCCTATATCGATGCCGTTGCAGGGCGTGTCAATGTGATTGTGCAGGTCGGGCACAACGCCATAAAAGACGCCGTAATCCTGGCGCGTCATGCAGCCAACTCCGGGGCCAATGCAATTTCAGCAGTTCCACCGGGTTATTTCAAACTAAATTCCCTTTCAGTTTTAATCGATTGCATGGCTGAAATTGCTGCAGCTGCTCCGGATTTATCATTTTATTATTACCATGTCCCGGTCATTACCGGCGTTGATTTCGATATGCTTGACTTCCTGAAACAGGGTCGGAAGAAAATTCCAAATTTGCGCGGGATAAAATACACAAAGCCGACAATTTTTGAAATGCAGGCGTGTCTCGAGTTGGAAAATCAGCAATTTGAGATATTTTTCGGCACTGATGAAATGATGCTCAGCGCATTGGTCGTCGGGGCCAGGGGCATGGTTGGAAGCACGTTTAATTTTGCAGCACCGCTTTATAACAGCCTCATCAAAGCATTCGATGCGAAAAACCTTGATAAAGCACGATCATTGCAATATAACGCCGTAAAAATGGTGCGAATCTTTTATAAATATGGCGGCCAACCGGCCATCAAAGCGACGATGAAACTGATCGGGCTGGACTGTGGTCACAATCTGTTACCCCACCAGACACTGGATGCCGCACAAATTGATTCACTAAAAAATGATCTGACAAGCATTGGCTTTTTTGATTGGGGCAGACGTGAACGATAATTCCAGGGAAAAAATGAGAAAACGAATAAACCGGATTACGTTTCGTCTGATTCTGACTCTGTCGCCAGTTTTTTGTCACGCCCAGGATAACAATGCGCTGAACTTGCACTGGAGTCGACTTTTACCGCCACAAACTGTTGCGGAGCACATTAACACGACAGGTGTGGAAGGTGCATTTGCCGGAATTTCCGGCGATGCGTTGATCGTTGCCGGTGGTGTGATTCTCTCTGATGCGAAAAACGAATTCGACAAAAAAATCATTGATGATATTTTTGTCCTCGACTTGAATAACTCGCCCGATTCGCTCAAATGGATGCAAAGAAATAACCTGGATCGTGCAGTTGCCTACGGTGCGGCTGTCTCGACACCCTATGGAATTTTATGCATGGGTGGAAAAGATGCCAAACAGATTCTCGATGCGGTCTTTCTGCTAAAATGGGACCAGCACGCCAAAAAACTCTCTCGAATTAATCTCCCTTCCCTGCCCCAACCTTGTGTGTATGGAAATGCCACCGTGCTTGAGGATCAGGTCTACCTGGCAGGCGGTCAATCCGGCACGGATTTACAATCTGCAATGAAAAATTTTTGGCGCCTGGATCTGTCACCTCTTGCAAATAATAATATTAAAGCCCTCACCTGGGAAGAACTGGCGCCATGGCCCGGGCCGGAAAGAGCATGCAACATCACAGTTGCACAGCATAATGGGCAAACCGCCTGCGTCTATGTTCTGTCCGGTCGTCGCATGAGTGAGCAGTCATTGACGCAGGAGTACGAGATTTTAACAGATGTTTACGAATTCAATCCTGCAGTGCACAACAGCGCTCCTGAAAATGCCTGGCGGCAGCGACAAGATACGCCGATGAATATTGCAAGGGGAACGGCAACAGCGCTGGGGCAAAGTCATATTCTTCTCTTAGCCAGCCCGGTCGATCTCTCCTATTCCACCGGGACACAAGATGAAAATTATCAGCGATTGCCCAACAAAACATGGCTCTTCCACACGATCACAAACACCTGGATTGTGTCCGGATCAGCACCGGTCGGTCACTTTGCAACCGGAATAATGAATTGGCATGATAAATTCATCCTTCCGGCAACGGATTCAGACCAACAAGACCAGACAACCGACGTATGGCTGATACGTCCGGAGCCAGAGTCCATTGAGTTTGGTGTACTTAATTTCAGTGTATTGATTTTATATTTATTATCCATGATGCTCATTGGCTTTTATTTTGCCAAACGCAACAAGGACACGAACGATTATTTCCGTGGTGGACAACACATCCCATGGTGGGCGGCAGCATGCAGTATTTTTGCCACAATGCTCAGTTCAATCACTTATATGTCCGTGCCGGCACGAGCGTATGC
>QQUM01000032.1 GCA_008501545.1 Calditrichota bacterium | reverse complement strand
AAACCTTGATTATCCTCGAGAATGCCATAAATCATATCATTTGGCAGTCCATCTTTTTCCCAGTAGTGGGTAAATATCCCATTTGTCCGATAAAAGCGATTCAATCCGGCGTTGGTTCCGACCCACATTGTTTTTTGTGTGTCTTCATAAATACATAAAACTCCATTATTACTCAAACTGGATGGATCTGTGGGATCGTGCAGGTAACGGGTAAATTCGTTCATTTCTGCATCGAAACGATTGAGCCCGTTTGTCCGGGTTCCCACCCACAGCGCGCCATTGCTGTCCTGGAAAAGCGCGCAGGTTTGGTTTTGACTGATACTTCGGGGATTTGTGGCGTCATGAAAAAAATGTGTAAAGGAATTTTTCTGTACATCAAAGCGATTGAGCCCAAAATCCGTACTTATCCAAAGGATATTCGGATTTGTGCGATCCTGCAAGATCACTTGGACAAGGTTGTGACTCAAACTGTTGGGATTGTTCAAATCAGTTTGGAAACGTGTGAATTTTTGTGAATTCGGGTTGTAACGATTTAATCCGAAGTTTGTGCCAAACCAAATAAATTCATCCTGGTCTTCACAAATTGCATTGACGAAGTTGTTGCTTAAGCTTTGGGGATTATCAGCATCGTTTTGTAAAAATGAAAATGTTCCGTTCTTGCGGTCGAATCTGTTGATCCCTGCATTCGTTCCGATCCACAAAAAATCACGCTTGTCCTCTAAAATGGACCAAACCACATTATTGTTCAGGCTGTTAGGATTGTTCGGGTTGTGAACATAGTGTGTAAATTTGTTTTTGAAAGGATCGTGTTTGTTCAAACCGCCACCATACGTTCCCAGCCACATGGCACCTGCCCGTTCCCGGCAAATGGAAAAAATGATATTGTTATTGATACTGCCAGGATGAAGTGGATCCTGGCGTAAGCGAAGAAAATGGTTTCTGCGGACATCGAAAATTGTTAGACCGTTCACGGTTCCCAACCAAAGTCGATTGTCATTGTCTTCCTTGATTGCAAATATCGTATTGTTGTTCAGGGAATTCGGATTTGCGGGATCCTGCAAAAACCGTGTAAATCCATTTTCCGGTT
Organism: Calditrichota bacterium; assembly: GCA_008501545.1. Lineage (GTDB taxonomy): Bacteria > Zhuqueibacterota > Zhuqueibacteria > Zhuqueibacterales > Geothermadaptataceae > Bioreactorimicrobium. The sequence continues at coordinate 2,993 of QQUM01000032.1, read as the reverse complement.
TGGTCGGATCAAACCGGTTTAAGCCCCATACGGTGCCTATCCAGAGCATACCCGCTCGATCCTGGAAAATGGATAAGACAGCAAAATGACTCAGGCCGGTGGGATTGTTTTGTTCAAAACTGAATCGTATAAACCGGTCAGGTTTGTTTTTCGATTGTGCTGGTTGATAGAGGTTGAGTCCTGCTGACGTGCCGATCCATAAGTTGCCCTCCCGGTCTTGAAAAATTACATTCACGCTATTGCCGATCAAACTCAACGAATCGTCCGCTGCAAAATTATAGTGTGCAAAGTGAACAGCAGCGCTTCCGTTTTGTTCAAGCGTTGCAAGTGCAGATGCATCCAGCTTGTTTAGCCCGCCACCGTTTGTTCCTATCCAGAGCGTGCCGCTACTGTCGCGAAAAATGGCGCGAATATTGTTGTTGCTCAAACTGGATGAGTCGTGTGAATTATGATAGAAATTTATAAAAGATTCCGTCTTCGGATCGAAGCGGCTGAGTCCACCACCATACGTTCCGAGCCAGATATTGCCATCATCATCCTGGAACATGGCCTGGATAAAGTTGTTTCCCAGGCTTGCCGGATTGGCCGGATCGTGTTTGAAAACTTTAAATTCGTAGCCGTCATAGCGATTCAAACCATCTTCGGTCCCAAACCACATGAAGCCTTTGTTGTCCTGCAAAATACTGCGCACAGCGCTTTGGGAAAGCCCCTGGTCGATGGTGATGTGTTCGAAGTTGGGTGTGGATGCAGATGCTGGTTGCGGGAGAATTTGCTGTGCTGCAAGAGGAAGATTTAGGAGAAAGAGTATGAAGCATGCAAAAAATGAATTGCGATATGAGCGGGTTGTTTGCGTCAGTTGCTTGTTTCTGCCCCCGGTGCACTGTTTCATTTTTTACTCCGCTTCAATTTATCCATTCTTGTTCAAAGGATTTCCCTTTAACAATTTTGGTTGGAGTTGGTGCCAATGATTATACGAAATTGTACTCCACAAAATAGATTTTATTTCAGGCATTGTTCACAACTTCTTGTTTAAGAAGATGTGTAAATATAGTTTCATAAAAAAGACATAAACATGATGTTAATCGTTTAATGGGGATCCGCCAATGCGCCGCAGAAATTTATTGCTTCTTCGAGTGTATACTCGAGATTCGAGTTCGTTGTATCAAGAATCAGTGTCTCCAGCCTTGACTTTTCAACGAGCCTGCGCAGCAGGTTTTGTTTGGCATAATATGCAACAATGGCCTTGTTCGTCTTGCCGAAGCGTGATATATAGCCTCGCCAGGCATTATTGCGGCTCTTTATGATGCGATATTGAATAAATATCCGTTCTTCTGTCTTTCAAGTTTCGTACGCTGCCGAACTGGTTTAACTCACGCAAGAGATCAAGATCGACATCGGCAATTAAAATCATCTCGGTGTTCGGTGTCGCCTCCGCTTTGATTCCGTTTGTTGGGAAAGAAAAATCGCACGGCGTGAAAACCATGGATTGGGCATATTGGATATCCATGTTATGCACTTTGGGCAAATTACCCACACTGCCCGCTATGGCAACGTAACATTCATTTTCAATCGCTCTTGCTTGTGCACAGTTTCTCACACGGGAGTAACCGTTTTGGGTGTCAGTGAGAAACGGAACAAACAAAATATTGATGCCCTCTTTCGCAAGTATTCGGCTGAGTTCAGGGAATTCAATATCATAACAAATTAAGATGCCGATTTTACCACAGTCGGTTTCATAGGATTGAATCTTCTTTCCACCCTGCAAACCCCAAACTTTTGCTTCATCGGGGGTAACATGCAATTTTTCAAAACGCTCGATTCCGCCATCCCGCTTACACAGGTAGCCTGCATTGTATAAATTGTTGTCGATGATTTCCGGCATACTGCCAGTAATAATATTAATATTGTATGATATGGAAAGTTTGGAAAACCGTTGTATGATTTCTTCGGTATATTCTGCCAATTTTCTGATCGCTTCCGCTTCTGAGAGATGGTTGTACTCAGACATCAATGGCGCATTAAAAAATTCAGGGAAGAGTGCAAAATCAGATCTGTAACCGGACACAGCATCGACAAAATATTCAACCTGTTGCATCAAATCATCCAGATTTTTATACAGTCTCATTTGCCATTGCACAAGACCGAGGCGGACGATTATTTTTTTTATGCCCGCCTTGTTTGAACGTTTTTCATAATAGACATTATCCCACTCCAACAGCACGGCGAATTCTTTCGAATCCTTGTCTCCTTCAAGGTATCCCGTTAATACGCGGACTGGATGAAAATCATTTGACATCTGAAAATTTAAAACAGGATCGTGGATTTCTTTTTTTCTTACCTGATCGATATACGTTCTTGGTGTCAGCGTGTCTGCATATTTATGGTAATTTGGAATTCTTCCACCAAACACAATTCCTTTTAAATTTAGTTTTTCACAAAGCTCTTTTCGGTAATCGTAAAGCCGCCGTCCCAACCGCAAACCACGGAATTTCGGTCGTATAAAAATATCGATTCCATACAAAACATCGCCTGTATTCTTATGTGTATCAAAACTAAAATTGCCGGTTATTTCATTGTAGGTATGTTTCGTTTCAAATTTTTCATACTCAACAACGATAGATAAAGCACAGCCCGCTAATTCACCATCGACTCTTAATGCAATTTGTCCTACAGGAAATTTATGGATGAGTGTTTTGATATGATGTTCTTTCCATAACATATTTGGCATATTCGAGTATGCCTCAATCATTGCATTTTTTAAATCTTCGTAGTCTTCATTCTTTAGATAATTTAACTCAATATTCTCAATGGAGTCGACGTTATTGATTTCCATTTTAAGCTCCGGTTACTTAATAATCATTCAGATCGTGTTCAATAGCCAATCCGTGGAATAATGCCGTGCTGAGCTGACTTTTTTCCAAGATTCCCGCTGCTTTTTAGCGGGCCATTATTTTCTGCTCGCCTTCAGGAAAGCTCGGACCAGCATTCCGCCC
>QQUM01000807.1 GCA_008501545.1 Calditrichota bacterium | reverse complement strand
ACGTCACAACGTGGAATGCCAAGCATCCCTATCTTTACACGTTGGCGCTAAACCTTGTTGATAAAAATGGAAATACAGTAGAAGCGCGCAGTTCAAAAATCGGATTCAGGGACGTTCGTTTTAGTGAAAAAAATGCTTTGCTTATAAACGGAGTTCCAGTCAAATTAATTGGCGTTAACCGGCACGATCATAGCCCTACCGGTGGTAAAACAGTTACGAGAGCAGAAATGGAGAAAGATATCTTTCTTCTAAAGCAAAATAATTTCAATTCGATTCGTACGTCACACTATCCAAACGATCCACATATCTACGACCTATGCGATAAATATGGATTATACGTCATCGATGAAGCCAACATTGAATCGCACGGCGTCCGCGGAGAATTGGCGAATGATCCGACCTGGACGGCCAGTACGATGGACAGAGTTATTCGCCTGGTAGAACGCGATAAAAATCACGCTTCAATCATATCATGGTCGTTCGGCAACGAGTCAGGTTGCGGTCCAACATTTGCCGGCATGTCTGGTTATGTAAAGGATTTTGATCCGACCCGCTTCATCCATTATGAAGGAGCGCAGGGCGATCCCAATCATCCTGAATATGCGCCAATAGGCTCAAAGAAGCATAAAGAGTTTAATGCTAAATATCATTCAAATCCGACTGATCCTCCTTATGTGGATGTGCTTAGCCGCATGTATCCACACCTTGAGCAGCTCGAAGGCATAGCAACAAGTCCATTTATAAACCGGCCAATTTTAATGTGTGAATATGCCCACTCCATGGGCAACTCCCTGGGAAATCTGAAAGAATATTGGGATTTGATATACGCCCATGACAATCTCATTGGCGGCTACATTTGGGATATGATCGATCAGGGAATTGAACGAACCGCAAAAAACGGCAAGAAGTATTTCGCTTACGGAGGCGATTTTGGCGACACACCAAACGATCAAAATTTCTGTATAAATGGTGTATTTAATTCAGACAGAGGCTTGCGTCCACAGACGTATGAATGCAAATATGTCTTTCAACCGGTTGTGATTAAGGCTGTCGATTTGAAAAAAGGCATCATTGAAATTGAGAATCGATATAATTTCACCAACCTTTCCAACTACATGTTTACATGGGAAGTCGTTGAAAATGGTAAAACAATGCAGCAAGGGGAATTCAAGGGGCCAGACATTGAACCAGGCAAAAAAGGAAATGCAAAATCAGGCTATAAGCAGATAAAGCCCAAAGCTGGGAATGATTACTGGGTTCAAGTTAAAATGTTTTCCACCAAAAACGAAGACTGGGCTGAGGCTGGCTATCAAATTGCAGAAGAGCAGTTGATTATTCAAGATAGCAAACCGGTTTTAGATGCAGTAAAAACAACGGCTCCTGAAATTGCAGAGAATGAAGCAGCCATTACCCTAAAAGGCAACAAGTTTTCTGCAACATTCGACAAACAAACAGGAGCGCTGTCTTCATTAAATTATAACGGATTAAAAGTTATTGAGAAACCACTTGTTCCAAACTTATGGAGACCACCCACCGATAACGATAGCCGGGGATGGAAGACGCCTGAAAAACTTGAAGTATGGGCCAAATCCAAAGAGACCATTACGCTTGAAAGCATAAGCGCTCAAAAACAAGGGGACGTTGTTGTTATCACCATAAAACGGATTATTCCCAATGCCGGTAACATCGAGGAAAATTACACCGTCTATGGCAACGGCATTATTGATGTTGATTTCAACTTACAGGTGGAAGAATCTGCTCCTGAGCTCATTCGTGTAGGAATGCAAGCAGGCATAAACAAAGCATTTGTAAATGCACGTTTCTATGGCAACGGGCCGCACGAAAACTACATTGATCGCAACCAATCGGCATTTAAAGGTTTGTATGCGATGAAAACGAATGCGTTGACCGAATCATATGTAAAGCCACAAGAATGCGGCAACAGAACAGGTGTTGAATGGCTGGAGTTGAAAACAGAAAATGGGAAAGCGCTTAAAGTGGAAGCCAAAGATAAAATTGCTTTTGCCGTATGGCCATTCACAGAAGAAAATTTATCAACTTCCAATTTTACCTGGGAGCTTGAAGAAGCTGAATACTACACATTGAACATTGATTTGATTCAAGCAGGCGTCGGTGGTATTGATACATGGAGCATCAAAGCGCGCCCGATTCAGAATTATCGATTGTTGGAAAAGAATTATTCTTATGGTTTCAGGCTTGGCTTGGCAAACGCATCAACGCCTTGATTAGTGAGTGATTACGCTTTCTGTTTGAATGTATCTGTTCAGCGTAAGAATTTACCTCGAAGCATCCTGAGTGTTTCGCTTGTTTTTTAAGCGAAATGTATCGAAGGGTGCTACAGCCTGCCAGATTCAAAAATTACGCTGAACAGATACGTTTGAATAATGACAAATTGAGGAGAATTATGTGGTTAGCCCTTTTAGTTTTCAGTAGTTATTATTTATGAATCAGCATAAAAATCGAAATCTTGGGATGAAATGAAGAAAACTGTTGAATTACTTGTTATGCGCAAGGAGGCATATACATGAAAATTTTCGCCATTGCCATAAGGCTGCACCTGACTTTAGTGATACTCACGTTTGGAATTGTTTCCCCCGCGATAGGTGCGGAAGAGACGAATACCCTTTCAGCTGGTACACCCGCTGAAGCAGGTATGTCGCCTGCTATCCTCAATGGGGCTTTGGGAATATATAAAGAGGCAGTGGCCCGAGGAGACATTGTGGGTGCTGTCGTCCTGGTCGCTCGTCATGGAAAAGTCGTATTACATGAGGCCTTAGGATGGCGCGACAAAGAAAAGCGTCTACCAATGGAAAAAAACACCATGTTCCATATGGCATCAAACACCAAACCCGTCATAGCAGCTGCAGTGGCCAGGCTCGTTGAAGATGACAGTTTAGGCTATTCGGACCTTGTTCGTGATTACATCCCCGAGTGGGATAATTATCGTGCTGGTCTCATCAAAATCGAGCATCTCCTGTCTCATACCAGCGGTTTACGGATTAATACTTTGTTTCTCCCTCCGGCAAGTGAGAATACCAGTCTTCAGAGGGCAGCCGCTCGATTCGGATCAATTGGAGCGGTTGTAACACCTGGTGCATCGTACAGCTACAACAACCCAGGTTATAATACTCTGGGCGCCCTTATTGAGATCGCCTCAGGTGTTCTGCTCGAGGATTTTCTTGATACAACGATCTATTCACCTCTTGGGATGTTAGACACCTACAACTTTCGAGCTGGGCATCAACTTGAGGGTAAACTGGAACGGATGGGACCAGTTTACTACAAGCGTAACAAAGACGGCCATTGGATACCCGGGACTCCTACGACGATCCCATTTGCACGCGGTTCTGGTGGTATGGTTTCCACCACCTGGGATTACGCGGTTTTTTGCCAAATGATTTTGAATGGTGGGATCTATGAGGGAAAACGCCTTCTTCAGTCTGAGTCTGTAGCCCTGATGACGTCCGCCAAGGTCAAAACATCAAACGGTGCCTACGGTTATGGCTGGTCTTTAGTTGATGGCATTGCCAGGCATGGTGGTTCGGACGGTACAAATGCATGGATCGACTTTGAACATGGCATAATTGGGTTAGTCTTCACCCAGACTCCGAGGGGGCGTCCTCCGATCGATCGTTTTCGCCAATTAGTGAAACTCGCGATTGACCCTTAATGTCTTAAGGCAAGCGGTCGAACCGGCGCATAACCGCTGCAATGTGCTGCTCCCAAACAGCTGGCGCCATTTCGAGTAGCCAGTGGACTTTCCAGCTGTTTGGGTCACCACATGGGCAACAGTTATAGTAAATTAATAAAAGGAGAATGCCATGAAAACAGTTAGTTGTAGATATTTCCTCAAGATGCTGGGCGCAGTAGTTTCGATTTTAGCGCTGTCATCTTGTAGTATGAAGCCAGAACCAAAACCAAATATTATATTCATTATGTCCGATGACCATTGCGCACAGGCAATCGGGGCATATGGCGAGCGGTTAGCCTCTCTAAATCCGACGCCTACGATTGACCGTCTGGCAAGAGAAGGAATGCTTTTTGAAAATGCATTCTGCACCAATTCTAT
>QQUM01000454.1 GCA_008501545.1 Calditrichota bacterium | reverse complement strand
CCTTGATTTTGTCACCGTCAATTTCGGTTTCAACGACCAGTGTAGCATGTGGCATGCCCAGAAGTTCTGCTACGAGCACACCGGTTTGGCCATAACCAAAATCATCACTTTGCAAGCCTGACAGAATCAAGTCGAAATTTTCGTCTTTGATGGATTCAGCAATGATTTTTGCCCGGGTTATCGGATCAGTACTCGTCACTTCTTCATCATCGATATGGATTGCTTTGTGAGCGCCTTTCGCCAGCGCCTGCTTGATGGATTCTTTGACGCGATCCGGGCCCATGGTGACAACGGTGACTTCGCCTTCATTTGCCTTGGCAATATTCAAGGCTTCTGCAAGACCGTAATGATCGCTGTCATTAATTTCGAATTGCACATCGTCTTCGTCAATCCATGAGCCATCATCGTTCAGTTCCAGTGTGGCGTCTTTAACAGGAACTTGTTTGAGTAAAATTGCAATTTTCACGTAGTGGTCCTCCACAACTCAGTTTAATAAGATATGTAGTGTATTATTTAAAATTGTATTTAAGTTTTGAGAATTTTTGAAAGTTCTTCCGGGCTGTAAATTGTTAATTGAGCCTGCTTAAAATCCTTAATATTGCGAGTCACGATAGCATCCAGTTTTTCCTGGCTTGCCGCCTCGTGTAAAACAGCATCTTCATAATCTGTTATTTTCGAGTTCAATGCTGATATTAGGCACGTTTTATCTACAACTGCAATTTTAAATAGTTTTAGCAGGTTGCCCAATTGGAGCAAAGCAATTTTACGACCCTTTGTTTTTGCTACCAAATAGTAAATCGTTGTGACTGTTGTGGAGCAAATATAGCCGTCAATGTTGTTTCTTTCAACTTCGGCTAAGAGTAGCACAGCGGCGTTATAAAATGGCTTGCGCAGCAGCATGACATCCAATATTACATTTGTATCGAATAGAATTTTCAAAGGTGTTTACTTTCCAGGTATCGTTTATATTCGCTCTCATCCACTTTTGAACCCGCAAGTGACCCGGACAACGATTTTACAATTGGTGGCAAGGTCTCATCGGATTCAGGTTCCTTTGAAGTAATGTATTCAAAATATTCCGCAACCAGTTTTGAGAGGGATTTACCTCGCTTTTGGGCTAAAACCTTCGCTTTATTGATCAATTCATCCTCGAGACGCAGTGTTAATTTGGTTTGCATTGGGACTCCTTGTACGTACTTTAGTCTAAATGTAGTACGTCAAAAATAAATATGCAAATAATCATTTTGGAAATTTTTCTTTTATACAAATCTGATGAAAATCGAAACCATAGAAAAGGCACTTGATCGATTTGCCTGATTTCATCACAATTAAAATGGAATCATTTATTGCGGGAAGTACTATTTTTACAGGTGTGCTGCTGAATTTTTCATATAATTTTTTATAATCAGCCTCTTCTTGTCGAAACAAGCCGATGAACTCCCCTGCAAGAATTTCTCCGTTTACTTTTCTAATTCGAACTTTCGTTTTATAGTTTTTGGGATACAGGAGCTTCAGACTCCTGACGGGTGTGGTTTTTTTATCCTTTTATTTTTCTTGCTTGCGATGCTTGGCACCAGGAAAGTACAGCTCGAAAAAAGCAAGCACGATGACAATAGGAAAATTAGGCTCATTATACCGATATTTGGAAGTTTATGCATTGATCTCTCCCGGGTATAGAGTCCAAAAATTGCTTCCATCCGTTTCGCAAGATGGAAGCAATTCATGCATTGCAATAATAGAGGCGACTTGGCGAATGTGATTTATTTCTCAAGCAACATTTCAAACGGGTATTTTCCGCTTTCGCTGATGAATGCTGCAATTTCACTTCGCACCTTGTCGTGGTTGCGATCGACATAGCGGGCTTCACGGCGTGCGCGGGATGCTGCCTCGTTGCAAAATAATTTTGCCAACGGCACATCTTTTTCAATGGATTTGCCTTGTTTTAATCGCGTATCAACTCTGGAAATAACGGCTGCCATCGCAAACAGGTCAATAGCGATGTTTGCAATTCGATTAAGTGTGTATTGCTCAAGGATGATCCTTTTACCATATTTTCGCAGCACACTCTCGGTAATAGCGGCCAGGCGGGCGACAAGCGCATTGAACTGCTCCACTTCGTCTTTCAGTTCTTCACAAACATTTTTAAGCTGGTCTCTGACGATGGTGTCTTTCACTTTACTGGCTGCAAAACCTGTCAGCAAACCAAATCCTTTGATCGGATTTCTTAGCGCTTTACCAATGTTTTTCAGGTATTCGCCTGGTCCCTGAATACCGGAGAGTGCTACAAACATGCGCAGAATTTCATTCGTGCCTTCGAATATGCGGTGAATGCGCGCATCTCGGAGATAACGCTCGTATGGATAATCCGCCGAGTAACCCAGTCCGCCTGCGATTTGAACGACTTCGTCTGATGCATCCCAGACCGCTTCTGAGCCATAGATCTTACAAATTGCTGATTCAAGAGAAACATCGATCCCGCCTTTATCATGCAAGCCTGTTGTTAAATAGACAATGCTCTCGATCGCATAGGTTTCGGAAGCAATTTTTGCAATTTTTTGCTTGATAAGTTGAAACTGATCGAGTGTTTTTTGAAATTGGTCCCGCGATTTCGCATGATCCATTGCCTCTCTCAGCAGCTCCTTCATACCACCGATGCATCCGGCGGCAAGCCCCAACCGTCCGGTGTTCAGCGTTTCCATCGCAACGAGAAATCCTTTGCCAATGGGACCAAGTACATTTTCAACCGGTACGACAACGTTGTCAAAATTGAGACTGGCCGTGTTTGAACCCCGAATCCCCAGTTTGTGTTCCGGCTTGCCACGGGTGACGCCTTCGCTATCCAATTCGACGATGAAGGCAGTAATTTTCTCTTTTTCCTCACCGTTTTGCTGCACAATTGTTTTTGCGAAAACGGTTGCAACTTTCGCAATACCGCCATTGGTTATCCAGATTTTTTCGCCATTGAGAATAAATGCGGTCTTGCTTTCATTCAGCACGGCTCTTGTTTTGATACCGGCCGCGTCAGAACCTGCACTGGGTTCTGTTAATGCAAATGCGGCAACATATTCTCCCGAGGCTAGCCTGGGCAGGTACTTGGCTTTTTGTTTTTCGGTACCAAAAAGCACAATGCCATTGGTGCCGATGCTGGCGTGCGCACCGAACATCACCGCGATGCCGGTATCGTAACGGCAAATCTCTTCAAATATGCGGCAATATGATGTTTTGCTTATGCCTGCTCCATCGTACTGATCGGAAATCGGCAGCCCAAACATACCGATTTCTTTCATTCCTTCCATCACGTCGTCAGGAATTTGGGCTATTTTATCAATTTCAACCGGGTCGACACTGTCGTTTGCAAATTCGTTCCAGGCTTGTAATATCAATTTCAGGTTTTCCTGCTCTTCAGGGTCCTGCTGAGGAAAGGGAAAAATAATTTCCTGATGGATTTCTCCCATAAACAGCGCCTTCATGAAGCTGACAGTTTTTTCGTTTTTCATATGGCCCTCGATAATTTTTGTTTTGGTGAATTCAATTCATAAAAAAAAGCCCCGCAAGTTGTTTGCGGGGCTTTTTTATCAGGAGTAGAAATTTGATTCATCTTTCGCCATATCGCGAATGCGTTGTGCGGGTTCAAATCGTGGCCCGCATTTTTGTGTATAGTGTTCGAGGCGTTCCAGGACTTTCGCAGAACCAATGCTATCCGCGTAAGTGAGTAAACCACCGAGAAAGGGTGGAAAACCGGTTCCGAAAATCATACCGATATCCACGTCTCGCGCGGTTTTGACGACACCATCCTCGAGACACCGGGCTGCCTCATTAACCATCATAAAAATACAGCGTTCTTTGATCTCCTGGGCAGGAATTTCTGCAGATTCACTGCGTATTGAGACCAGAACTTTGTAGGCTTCGGCGTCGACTTCTTTTTTCTTGCCATTGTATTTGTAAAATCCGGCACCGGATTTTTTCCCATTACGCCCAGCCTCGAACATCTTTTCAACAACCGCAGAAGCAGGCATGCGGTCGCCGTAGGCTTCCTGTAATATTCCAGCAACTTTATGGGTTACATCGCTACCGACCTCATCATAAAGCTCCAATG
>QQUM01000724.1 GCA_008501545.1 Calditrichota bacterium | reverse complement strand
GAAATCGCGAGATCGAGCCCGGCTGAAGTGGAATCATAGCGTTTCGCTTCCTGGTACAGGTGGAGTGCCTGTGCATCATTGCCGAGAACTTCCTGGATACTGGCACGAATGGTCAGTTCCATTGCGAGCTTGTTGTAACCCGGTATATGCGCCGAACTATACTCTGACAGATTTGTTTTTGAAGCGCTGCAAGCGAGAATGAAGTATGTGAGAAGTGAAAGGATGAAAATTTTTATGTGCAAGCGATCCATATCGTTTTCTTCAACTTTGGGTAAAAAAATGGCAAACAAATACATGCAAAAATAAAGATATAGATTTGCACATGAACATCCAAGAAATTTTTAGGGTGAAGACCACAGACACGCCTGCTTCATTGATGAAATAACCACAGGAGAATTTCTCGGGATGCCTGCCTGCGTTGACAGCGCATCTCAATAAACCCGCAGATGAAAAAAGAGCATGCAAGAGAATCTGGTCCTTGAACGGATGAGTCTCCGGCATGCTCTCGTAGAGTGACCAATCGGATGTCGGCTTTAATTGGAAATTGCACATTCGGTATCGTTGCTACCTAGACCTTTTTTAACTTCCAGCGTCCCTGCTTAAACATAAAGTAAGAGACGAGTGTCAGGGCAATTTCTGCAATTGTAATACTTAGAAAGACACCTTGTGCGTTAAAATTTAACCATTTTGCAAGGCCATAAGCCAAAGGAATCTGGAACAACCAATAGCAGAAGAAATTGATCCAGGTTGGTGTATATGTATCGCCGGCGCCGTTAAATGCCTGAACCAGAACCATGCCATAAGCATAAAATGCATAACCATAACTGATATAGCGCAAAGCATCCGTAGCATAGGCAACGACTGGGGGTTCAACCGTAAAAAATTGAACAATCGGTTTCGGTAAAAAGATGAATACGAAACCGATAGCTACTAAAAATATGCAATTGTACAATCCTGTGCGCCAAACGGCACTTTCTGCACGATCGGGATTGCGCGCACCGAGATTTTGTCCGACAAGTGTTGCAGCTGCATTGGCAATGCCCCATGCCGGAAGGATCGAAAAAATAATGATGCGTATCGCAATGGTATAGCCTGCGAGGGCGTTGCTACCGAAATCTGCCACGATCCGCATAAGGATAATCCAGCTCGATGTTGCAATCAGAAGTTGCAAAATCCCACCGATTGAAACCTTGATTAAATTCCAGATCATTTTCACATCCAAAACCCAATACTGCATGTGCAAATGAATACGACTTTTCCCTCGCCAAAACACATAAAACTGGTAGGCGACTCCGATACCGCGGCCGAAAGTAGTCGCCACTGCTGCACCTGTCACGCCGAGTTCCGGGAACGGTCCGATACCAAATATCAGGCATGGATCAAGAATGATGTTGCAACCGTTTGCGATCCAGAGCGCGCGCATGGCAATCGTCGCATCGCCGGCGCCGCGGAATATGCCGTTATTGAGGAAAAGGAGGATGATCACAACATTTCCACCCAGCAACCAGGCGGCAAATCCTGATCCGACGGCGATGACTTCCGGTGATGCTCCCATAAGCATGAGTATCTTTTCCGGAATAAAAATGCCGATGAGAAAGGTGGGGATCGATGCGAATATGCCCAACCATATCGCCTGCGCTGCATTACGGGCGGCACCCTCTTTGTCTTTTTCTCCTATCCGACGGGCAACAACTGCTGAGATTGCCATCGCCAGACCGTGCGAAACGGCGTAGATCAGGCTTATTGCTGCGTCGGTTAATCCAACAGCAGCGACGGCATTGGTTCCAACCCGCGCTACCCAGAATACATCGACGAGAACGAATACCGATTCCATAGCCATTTCAAGAACCATTGGGACTGATAGCAATAAAATGGCCTGATTCAGGTTGGCATTGGTATAATCAATTTCCAGCCCCTTAAGGGCATCGATGATGTTACGCCAATAGGACTGGATTTTACCTTGAAGCAAAGATTGCTTTTCTTTTAAATAAAACATGACTTTTCCTGCTGTTTATAAAAAGACGATCGACTGACCTATGCGGACAAACGAAGCATCTGTTTTGAATTGTGACGAGAATGAGTATGAAAGAGGGCGGAATTGCGGGGTAAAATGGAAGGCAAATAGAATCGATTAAGAGTAGATTGCCAAATTAACCCACAATTTTCGTAGCAAAAAGAGGTTGAGTGATGATAAAATTCATAGGATTATCTCCTAAAAATGAGTCAACAGGAATAAGACAATTTGGAAAACATAAATTAAGACCTTAGAATTTAAAAGCAATATAATAATCCGTAGACACCGTTGTTTCGCGAAATTCCCAAATAATTTGATTTTGTTACCGCAGGGCCATTGTAGAAATCTCAATATAGGCGAGATGGATTTATTTCTGCCTGTTTTGAATTTCCTTTTCTTTTTGCCGAATATCCGTAATTGCGCCTTGTAGCAGGTTGATGAAGATGCGAAAGCTCTCATCAGCGGTTAATTTTTCAGCAATCAGTTCTCTGAATGCATGGACTTGCAAACGTTTCAATCTGTCAATAGCGTTTTTGCATTTCTGTACAGTGTCATATTGTTTTATTGATTTTTGTTCTCTCAAAACCTTTGTGTAGTATCGATCAATGCGGTTTTTTCTGCGTGTGCTGCGCCATTTGCCAAGACCTCTCAAGAAACCGACGAAACCAACGAGTATCGAAAAGGAGAAAGCCATCGTTTCTGCCCATCGCTCCATAAAAGTTGGCTTGTTGCGTTCGATATACTGTCTTGCGCCAACATGCAAAGGAAAGTGTAAATTCGAAGCCAGGAATTTTTCTGAGAACTGGCTGACGAGTTCATTGTGATGACTGCTCGCCATGTGTTGCTTGTATTCAATAATTGTTTTGATGATTTCGTACACGACATCGTTGTCTACATCCTCGTGCGTCAACATGACGGCATCAACAGCTGCAGTAAGGATCGGTTTTTGTGGATATTTTCCATATGTATGTCTGGGTAACACGAAAGTATGCGCAAGTGGGTTGTTGAGACAAAATCCGTCGATTGAAGAGCCATTTCCAGCAAGCTGCGGGTCGCCTAGATTAAAAATAACACCATTCCTGTCAAGGTTTTGGCGAATTCTCGGATTATTAAATCCAGTCAAAAGACAGATCACAGGAACGTCATCGCGCAATATATTGTCTTCGAAATTTTTACTTTCAACGATGGTATATTGCGAGGAGTCGATGCCAAATGCTTCAAAAAAAAGAGTAGCAAATTTATAGGTGCCGCTCTGTTTGGATGGGAGGCCGATTTTCCTGCCAACAATTAAATCTCTTAATGATTTTGGTCTCAGATCTTTGTCGTGGATGATAAGAAAAACTTGTGGATACAGCGGAATAACGCTTCGAATGCCATTATCGATGAGGGACTCTCCGCTACTCAGCTGTTCCTCTAACTCAACATCATTCTGGGATATAATGAAGTCACACTCACGCCTGTTGAGCAATTCGAGGTTTGTTACTGCAGTTTGTCCGGGTTTTTGTGAAATGTTTAGACGAATACCTGTTTCTTTTTCAACGGTTTGGGAGATAATTTGCCCAATCCCATGATAGGATGTTGTCGTTGGCCCGGTGACAAAATTATATGTATCTCCTTTGTGGGAACAAGCGGCAAGCAGGAGAAGTGGAACGAAATAGAGATGAAACTTTTTCATAGTGCACCTGCATAGATTAGCTGTTTTCAACATAAACCGGGATAAATTGTGCGTTTATTTTTTCCCAGGCCTGGTTTGCGATTTCCTTGCGATTATTGCTGTTAATGGTCTCTTTGCCAAATTGAACCGTCGCATCTATTCGGGATAGTTTGAGCATGTTTATAAAGTGGCTTACAAAATGCATGTCATTCCAATAGCAGACAGACCATTGCGCAGGGGGATCTTGGGGACCGACTTTGTAGTGCACTGTTGCAAAGGAGATGGGAAAGCTATTGCGGGCAGGGTAATCAAGCAGGGAGGGTTTGAACTGTAAAACATCTTTTCCCCCGGAACTTGTCCCTTCAGGAAAGATGATAAGGCCTTTGTTGACTTTCATTGCCTCTATTATTTGTTTGTTGACACGCGGTAT
>QQUM01000348.1 GCA_008501545.1 Calditrichota bacterium | reverse complement strand
ACTACTACCTGGAACAAACGACGGGCCAGCCATATCTCACCCTGGAAATCGACCGGGAAGCAGTGGCGTCGTATAATTTAAATGTTGATGCTGTGCAGCGGGTAATTGAAGTCGGGATCGGTGGGCAGGTTGCCAGCCAGGTTTTCGAAGGCCAGCGCCAGTTCGATATCGTTGTCCGGTTTCCGGAAGATGTGCGCGATTCATTCAAGAAAATTATGGAAGTGCCGGTTTATCTTCCCACCGGTGGCTTTATTCCACTGAAACGCGTGACGCGGATTGTGCCGCAGGAAGGGCCGCGAGAAATCGCCCGTGAAGATGGCTGGCGCCGGGTTATCGTCGGTGTCAATTTGAAAGAAATCGATATTGGCACGTATGTCTCGCGCTTGCAGAAGGCCATCGATGAAAAACTCGACATTCCTGACGGCTATTTTCTCGTCTACGGTGGTGCCTTCGAAAACCAGCAGCGCGCAATGAACCACCTGCTGGTCGTTGTTCCGCTCTCGCTACTTATCATTATTGGTTTGCTGTATTTGATGTTCGGCCGTTTGCGATATGCCATGCTTATTTTTGCCAACCTGCCTTTCGCGCTTTCCGGTGGTATTTTTCTCTTGCTCATGCGTGGTTTTTATCTCTCTGTCAGCGCGAGTATTGGTTTTGTTGCGTTGTTTGGTGTGGCTGTACTAAACGGGATTGTTTTGATTGCCCACCTGAACGAGCTTCGGCAAAACGGCATGCCCTTGCGTGCTGCTGTTGTAACAGGATCCGCAAATCGCCTGCGCCCGGTGTTGATGACTGCGCTGGTTGCCAGTCTCGGTTTTATTCCCATGGCCTTTAATACCGGCCCCGGCTCCGAGGTGCAACGGCCCCTGGCCACTGTCGTCATCGGCGGGCTCATTACCGCAACGTTGCTGACTTTGCTGGTGCTCCCAACGTTGTATAATTGGATGGAGAAAAACAGGGACGTGCCAGATAAAGACGATGCATTCGGCATTCATGATGATGATTGATTTGTTCTCAATGTATAGTTGTTGATGTTTCTGCAAAAAAGTTTGTAGTAGAGACTTTAGTCTCTCTGAATTACTACTTTTTCCTAAAAGGGAAAGGCTAAAGCCTTCACTACAAACTTTGTAATTCCAGGATCGGCATAACGGTCACTTACCCACTCGCGTCATTCCGGTTTTTGCGCTTTTCAGCAAAATACCGGAATCCCCCTGAAGCTCCATCGTCCGCAGCTCATCGCATTGTCTGCTCTGCTTATTCCAGGGGATGCCGGTATTGCAAAAAGCGCAAACCGGCATGACTATTTATCACGCATCTGCATTGCTTGATTCATCTTTAAATGCAATTTAATTCGACCAGTTAGTCGAGTTATCGACTGGCATGTCGAGTAAATCGAGACGAATCTCAATATTTTTATCTCGTAACTCATTAATAAACAAAGTTTTTTATCCATGGCATATCATTTGAATATGCTCCATCAAAAAACAAATTTTTGTTTTGGAGAATAGCATGGATAGCAAAAAACAAAAAAAATTTAACTGGCGCGCGTTTGTCAGTTTGTATGTGACATTTTCCTTTCTCATCATGGTTATTTCCGGCATTGTGCTTTATCTTTCCCCCGCAGGCCGGATTGCCAAGTGGACACATGTGTATATTCTCGGACTAGAAAAGGAATCCTGGCAAGCGATACACATAATTTTCACTTTTCTTTTCGTTATTGCCGGTGGTTTCCACATCTGGTATAACTGGAGACCATTTACTTCCTATCTTCGCACTAAAATTCAGCAGAATATAAGTTTACGTAAAGAATTTTTTGCTACATCCTTTGTTGTTCTTTTTCTGCTAGTTGCAACGCTGGCGAACATCCCACCTTTCAGTACGGTTATTGAATTCGGAGAAACACTGACAGACTCATGGGCGACGGAACAAACAGAACCGCCGGTGCCCCACGCGGAATCGATGACATTTATCGAATTAGCTGCAACAATTGACAAACCGGTGGAAGACTTATTAGCGAATTTACATGGCAGTGGCATAAGTGCGAAAAAAAATGAAGTCGTCAAAGATGTGGCAAGCCGGAACGACATAACACCATTGCAAGTGTTTGAAAAGATGAAAACAGTAAAGGTTACAAATGCCTCCAGCCCCTATGCCGGACGTGGATTGGGCCGAAAAAACGTGCGCGATGTTTGTTCGACCTTGCAGCTGGATCTGGAAAAATCCATTACTCTACTGCAAGAAAACGGAATTGAAGCCAATGCAGAAATGACCCTGAAGGATATCGCGGGAAAGTATGGTAAGAAACCGGTTGATCTCATGGAAATCATCAGTCCGGGAAAGGCAGGTCATTGAGATGAAAGCAAAATTAATTCTCATGCTGGTATTTTTCGTTGCGAACTTTGTGAGTGCACAATTCAGTAAAAATATCGAAATTTCATCCTGGCATGATGATAATCTCTATCGTTCACCGGAACCGTTGGAAGATGTGCTGACAAATCTCAGCGTTCGATTGGACTACCGACCTGAAAATTCTGCAGTTAAATATTATTATAACGGCAGTTTTTATCGTTACAACGAGACAGTGCTGCGTAATTTCTCACTGCATGGGCTTGGTTTAAATTTTGCCAACTCGTTCGGAGAAGAAGGCAAACATATGGTTTATCTTGGCGGGGAAGGCACGTTACGCAACAACGATGAAGCCTACAATAATTACGACTACAATCAGCTTTACAGCTATGCCAATTTTCGATTTAAACTGGATCGCTTCTTTCTGAAAACCGGCTATAATTTTCGCTATCGCAGTTACAATAACTTGCCCGATCTGACCAATACACGCCATTTTCTTTTTGTGCAGGCGAACAAATCATTCCCGACCCGGACAACTGTTATCGTTGAAGCAGATCTCGGTCATAAAGCGTTTGCTGGCAGGGAAATATATACCACTGTATCCGATGACGATGGATTTGTTCGTGGAAGCGGACGCATGGGCGGACGATTTTCGACATCCCAGTCTGTCTCCAGCATCACTGAAGTCCCCAGTTTGAGTCAGGCAGTTGTGTTGGCGCGCGTGACACAATCGCTGCATCAAAAGGTTGGTGTGTATGTGCAGTACCGTCGCCAGTTTGGACTTGCGGCTGAAGGAAATTATACCAACAGCGATGGTTATTTCCAGGATGAAGAACTGTTCGATGATCCGTTCAGCTATGAAAGCGAAAGCATTTCGACCCAGTTGACATGGATGCTGCCGCGTAGGACTAAACTTCAGATTGGTGGCGCACTTGTCGGTAAAGATTATATCGAAGAGCAAGCCTACGTTTCTGTAGATGATTCACTGGCAACGGGCGGCGATCGATCCGACGATTACAATAGCATCTATCTCAATTTGTCGAAGACGTTTAACGCCAATAAAAGCTGGCTGAAATCGCTTTATTTTAGCGTGTATTACAACTATATTCAAAACGAATCGAACAGCTACTGGTACGCGTATAAAAATGCCGTTTCCGGAGCCGGAATTCGTTGGAATTTTTAATTAAAACAGAAAAAAGAAAATGGCTGATTTTAACATATTGCTCATCGATGATGAACCGGCGCAAATAATTGCCATAAAGGCCTTTTTGACCCGTCGACACTACAAAGTACTCTCCGCGAATTCCGGGCCTGATGGCTTATCCATTGTACGCGAGGGCAATATCGATCTGGTTTTTACGGATTTTCGCATGCCGGAAATGAATGGGCTTGAAGTCGTTCAGGCGGTGAAGGAAATTAATCCGCAACTCCCTGTCGTTGTCATCACGGCATTCAGCGATACGGAAGATGCCGTGCGGGTGATGAAGGAAGGCGCTTTCGATTACCTGCCTAAACCAGTCAATCTCGATGAATTGGAAGCTCTGGTGAAAAAAGCAAAAGAGCTAAATTACCTGGTTTCTGAAAATAAACTGCTCAAAGAACAGCTTCGCGATAAATATAAATTCGACACGATCATTTCCCAAAGCGGCGAAATGGAAGAAGTTTTGAATACCGCGGGCCGCGTAGCCAAAAGCAAAGCGACGGTTCTGATTCGTGGGGAAAGCGGTACGGGAAAAGAACTCATCGCTAAAGCAATCCAT
>QQUM01000457.1 GCA_008501545.1 Calditrichota bacterium | reverse complement strand
CTCTCTAAATTTCTGCAATGCTGCAAGGGTTCTATCGTAGGTTTCTTTCTGTTCCTTGAAATCTCTGCGCATTTCATTTAGTGTTCTTTCCAATTCAGGAATTTTTCTATCTGTCTCTGCCTGTTTTGAAGTGGTCTTTAATTTTTCGATTTTACGTTTTATCTGATTCCCTTTATTTTTAGTTCTTTCTAATTTTTCTGCCGCCCTCGCAATCCATTCTTCGGTTGAATCAAAGAATGCATTCAGTTCATTCTGGCTATCATGAATATCCAATTCCATCTGCTCCAGGTTTCCCAATCCTCTTATTTCCTTTTGCAAACGACGAATAATTTGATCATCACAATACAATTCGTTTTTATAATAACTTATTTTTTCACGCAGCGCTTTATCTTCTTCAAATAATTTTTCCTGCGCTTCCCAAAACGCTTTTTTTTCTTCAAGCAGAGCAACCGTGTCCTGGGTTGGGATTAAATTTGTTATCTGCTTCTCCTGATTTTTAATCGAATTTAGATTCGCTTTGCAATCCCGCATTTTTTTTTGCAGTTGCGAAATCTCAGCCTTCACGTACACTTGCTCTTCAACCAAAGCACTGTACTGATCGCGTATTTTTGTCTGTTTTTGAAAATCTTGACGTTTTTGATTGAATTCGCTAGTGGCCATCTCAACTCCGTTAACAAGCAAAGATCTGGCTTCTTCTTCAAGGACAACTCGATTCTTCAATACTGCAAAACTTTTAGAAGCTGTAAGCTCGATAGCGACAAAACATTCAACAAAGGATGTAAATAGAGCAGGGTAATCGCAGGTATATGGTAAAACGAGGAACTGGAATAACGAGCGAATATTTTGTTCGGATAAAATTGTAAATCGCTGGCCCTTATATGTTGCTTTCAGCAGGTTATCTAAAAATTGACACCCGTTGTCATCATCTCTGGGTATTAGTTGTACAGCAGTAACGATTTTATTTTCATCACATAATTTTACTGTAAGATTCGTTATTTTTTTTATGAAAGCATCCGATTGACGATTTTGCAGGCCCGATACATGCAAGTTGAAAATAGAATTTGTGATTTCATTTTGGATCTGAGCCGGATGATCTGTTGCGATAGAAATGATTCCCGGTCCAAATTTGAGGCTGGCTCTCTCTGACATATTCGAAGTTTGGTATTCCACTGTGTCGAGGATCATTTAAGTAAAATTTTATTTGAATTGATTAGAACAAAGCCAGTTCGGAAGGCGTTTAAATTTAAAAAAAAGTAATTAAAGTCCTGTTAAAAGGCAATAACCAGAACATTGAAAATTAAAGCAATTGTTACAACAATAAAAAGCGGAGATACTTGTTAAGTGATATTCAAATTTCTTCCATTCCACAATTTTAAATGTTAACTTTATAGCCGCATTATCAAAAAAACCAACGGGGAATTTAGGATTTATTAACGATGTTCTATTTCATAACAACGCATAAATAAAATTAAGGAAAATGCTATGGCCAAAATCATGAATAGTCAAAGTCAGGCAAGAGCAATCAGCGCTATCGCCTCACTCTTGCATGTGAAGCGCCAGGGTGTTGCAACACTCATTTCCAGAATGAACGATCCCTTGCCACTGCCTTCGAATCTCGAAGAAGGTGATTCTTTCGTATTTGATAATGCTTATCGTCTTAAATTGTTGTGTTGGGTGCAAAAAGAAAAAATGAAAAAACTGAAAGAGCTGGATGCCGCACTTGATTACAATCTGATAGAAAATGAATTAGCCCCAAGAAACCGCAGAAGGCATTGGTCAATCGATGAAGATCTGGACAGAAAACGCTCGGAAAATTATCTGGGTTAGATTTTCATTTCCATTCATTGCTTTTTTGAAATCAACCAGGCGATAAACCGGTGTTTCGAATCAAGATGTCCGTGAACGCATACGCCATTTCTTCTCATCGAAATATATCCCAAATTCAATTCTCAACCTGGACAGGTACACTGTTTCCTCCCCATAAAAATCTTGCTTATTTAGTTTACAACTTGTAAGATACTGCTTTTGATCTTGCCAAATTCGGCCGAAATTGCTTCATTGAGCATCCGATAGTTAACAAACGTTGTACGAAAAATTGAATTAACGCATCCCAATTGAACATCCACTCAACACTTTGATTCCATGAAACAAATTGATAATAAATCTACCGTTCATAGTCGCGCAGAATACAAGGATTGGTTTAAAAAGGCATTTCGCGACGATTACCTTTTGCTTTATTCGCATCATGACGACGCAGAAGCCACAGCAAACATAAAGTTAGCCATTAACCATGTGCCTTTTTCCGAAGGCCACAGTATACTCGATATCGCGTGCGGAACAGGCAGGCATTTGCAGGCTTTTGCACAACTCGGTGCAGAGGTAACTGGTATCGACATATCGGACACTATGTTAATGCAAGCGCGAAGACGGTTCGACAAGGTTCAATTGCCTGTGCAGCTGGCAAAACATGATATGCGAAACCTGCCATTTAATGAACAATTTGATGGCGTCACCATGTGGTTCACTTCCTTTGGATATTTTGAAAATGCCGATCAGGATCGTCTTGTTCTTGATAATATTTATAAAGTCTTAAAATCGGATGGTTGGTGGTGGATAGACCTGGTAAACCCACAATTTCTCACAAATTCCCTGGTTCCACGGACCGAACGTAAAATTAAGGGCCCAAATGGAAAAGCGAGCGTAAAAGAAAAACGATACATCGTTGGTGATCGTGTTGAAAAAATGATTGAAATTACAGATGACGAAGGGAAAAGAAAGTATACGGAATCCGTACGGCTCTATGAGCCTGAAAGCTTTTCGCAGCTTTTAATGGCGTGCGGTCTGGTTCCGGAAGGTGTTTTGGGAGATTATGATGGAAGCGCTTTGGCGCCAACCACACCGCGCCAAATCTGGTATGGAAGAAAACAAGTCCTTCCCACTGAGCGGGCACATGCTGTCTTTTTAGCTGATTAAATTGCGTCGCATTTTTCTGGAAAGGAGGAGCAGGATATCCTGTTCCTCTGCCCTTAATTTCCCCATCAAATTTCGCGTTATTTCCAAGCGTTGTTCCTGCAGTGTTCGAAATATTTTCTCGCCATTCGATGCCAAATTTACTTTTATAACGCGCTTATCCTTCGGCGACCGATTACGGATAACTATCGATTTTTCCGCTAAACGATCCATAACGCCGGTTAAGGTACTCATCGGCATCATCAGCTCGTGCGCGAGTTCACGCATCTGCATTGATCCGCTCTGACCCAATAATTTTATAATATTCAATTCCTGGCGCGACAACTCTTGGTGTTGTTGTAAAATTTGATTATCACAAAAAATAAAATTAGAATTCAACTTGTTCAAAAAACGATTAAACTCTTGCGACTTTGCGAAAATGTGATTCATGGCCCGGCCTTGATTTTTTGATTTTGATGAACTGGAGTAGGGATTTTTACTTTCCAAAGGAGAGGAAATATCTGCATGAAGTTTGATCCAAATAAATGATTTCCTCTTCCCTTTCAAAGATAAAATATCGAAAATTATCTATCAGAATTGCAACGTCATGCAAAAAATATCGGCTTTAAAAAGACGATTCTAAATAAATCGAGGCTTTTGTAATTATACTATTGGTACAGAAAAAACCGTCGGCTGGAAATAGCTTGAAAGTTCTTTAGCAGATTCTTTCAACAAGCGGACTTCAGCAGGTGCGAAATAGGTGCCTGTGTTTTTTTCCGCGTGCAGAATGCCAACTACCTGGTCGGAGGATTTGATCGGAATTAAAAATTCAGGACGGGCTTTGTAGACTGATGTTACACTGCGAACCTTTGAAAATTTACTGGGAATGATGGTGATCTCTTTTTTGACATTTCCGGAGAGAATATGTATTTTTTTTATGTCAAATGCAGCAGGTGCGGGCTGATGATTTGCTACTGTGATGATTTCATCCATCTCGTCACCTGCGGAACGAAAAATGGATAAAGAACTCAATTTGTTTGTTTCCACTAAATAGGATGCAATTTCCTCAAGACGTATAAACAATCCAGAAGAAGACTTTAAAATCTCTTTAATTTTTGTAAGGTGTTTTTCAACAAACTCCACTACCCTTGTTCTCCCTCTCCGTTT
>QQUM01000825.1 GCA_008501545.1 Calditrichota bacterium | reverse complement strand
TGATTGCGATATTGGCGGAGACATCGATGATGAGTATGCACTGGGGCTTTTGCTCGCCAGTCCTGAATTCGAAGTTATAGGGACCATTACCGATTCAGGGGACACGGAAAAGCGGGCACAAGTTGCCTGCCGTATGCTTTACGAAACCGGCCGGGAGGATATTCCGGTTATCATCGGTAGGAAAACCGGGGGTACCCACCAGCCGCAATACAATTGGG
This sequence comes from Calditrichota bacterium, assembly GCA_008501545.1. Classification (GTDB taxonomy): domain Bacteria; phylum Zhuqueibacterota; class Zhuqueibacteria; order Zhuqueibacterales; family Geothermadaptataceae; genus Bioreactorimicrobium. The sequence goes on along the minus strand of QQUM01000825.1, from coordinate 3,900 downwards.
CTACCGGATTTGACAAGTTGAAACCACAAGCTGGAAATGCAGCGGAATTTATAATTAACAACCTGCGCAAATATCCGAACGAAATCATTCTTTTTACTGTTGGCCCGGTCACCAACATCGCCGACGTATTAGAAAAAGATCCTGATGTGCTGAAATTGGCAAAACGCGTTGTGTCGATGTTCGGATCATTCTACATGGGTTATGGAGTCGGCTCGAAACCGGAGGTGGAATGGAATGTCAAAGTGGATATTCCTGCCTCAAAAATGCTGGTTGCCAGCGGTGCGGATATCACATATGCAGGATTAGATATTACCACGTTTGTGAAATTTAAGCAGAGTGATCTCCAGCGTCTGTTGATGCGGCAATCGCCACTTACAAACGCATTGAGTGGTTTATACCAGTTGTGGCAATTTGTTGATTACGCTGCCCCGAATCCCACACTTTTTGACGTGGTTGCCGTGGGTATGGTCTTGTGGCCGGATCTATTCGAAACAGAAAGTGTGCATGTGTCTGTTAACGATGAAGGCTTTACAATCGTTGATAAAAATAAAAAACCAAACTGCCGTATTGGCACTCGCATTCAGCGTGAGGAATTTATCGACCGCGTGATGGAGCGTCTTTTAAAACAAAATTTGATTCGAACAGATGACAAATGATAACATCATAAAAAGTGTGATTAAAATGAAAAAAACACTATTCGTTTCGCTATGCCTGTTTTTGTCTGTGTCACTTCATGCCCTGGGGCAGGTAAAGACCGGCCTGGATGTCCTGATTGCAACCAATTTTGAAGCAGTTCGAGGGCTTCGTGTTGGTGTTATCACAAATCAGACGGCCGTCAGTGGGGATGGAAAGCATATAATAGAAGTACTTCGCACCGCTCCTGATGTTGAGTTAACTGCGATATTTGGGCCGGAACATGGCGTGTTTGGTAAAAATGAAGCGGGAGAAGCCGTCGAATCGAGCGAAGGCGATTCGATAAAAATTCCCGTTTACAGTTTATACGGCATCACCCGAAAGCCTACGGCCGAGATGTTTAAAAATATCGATGCCCTGCTGTTCGATATTCAGGATGTGGGAACGCGGTTTTATACATATATCAGCACGATGAACAACACGATGGAAGCCGCAGCGGACTTTGGTGTGAAATACATCGTTCTCGATCGTCCCAATCCGGTTGGTGGTGTTGTTGTTGAAGGGCCGGTACTTTCTCCGGAGTTTACAAGCTTTGTGGGAATTCATCCGATTGCTTTACGGCATGGGATGACCGTTGGTGAGCTGGCGATGATGTTTAAGGAAGAAGGTTGGCTAAAAAGCAAGAAAAAGCTGGATCTTGCTGTCGTAGAAATGCAGGGCTGGCAGCGGCACATGTTTTTTGAAGAAACAGGGCTTTCGTGGATTCCGCCCTCGCCGAATATGCCGACGACGACAACTGCCTTGATTTATTGTGGCATGGGATTAATCGAAGCAACAAATGTTTCTGAGGGGCGGGGAACAAAAGCCCCATTCCAACAAATAGGTGCACCCTGGCTCGATGCGAAACATCTGATTAACGAACTGCAGGCAATGAAGATTCAAGGCGTCCGTCTGCGTCCGGTGCAATTCACGCCTGTGGATATACCTGGTATGGCAACAAATAATAAGTATGATAAACAGCAATGCAATGGAATTGAGATCAGTATTTTGAATGCGCAACAATTCCGATCAGTGGACTTTGGTATGAAGGTGCTCACGCTGTTGCAAGCGCATTATGCAGATAATTTTCAGTTAAAGCCAGCATGGCTGCGTAAACTCACCGGGCAGGATTGGATTGCTGGTGCCATAAAATCGGGTGACTCGAGTGTGCGCATCACCGGGAAATGGGAAAAAGAAACCGGAAAATTTATACAAAAACGAGCAGATTATTTACTGTATGAGTAAAAATTGAAGGGATGAATATGTTTTTCAATGCGCAAATGCGACACATTGCTGTTGCTCAAATTCTAATAGTCATTTTCTTTTTTAACTTTGCCTGCAATCGAAGCAATGAAAAAAATACAAACGCACTTGCCACAATTCTCAAACAAACAAAAGAAGACTACTGTGCGGACCGCCGTCTGGCCGTATTTGATATCGAAGGAGACTTGCACGGAAATACAATTGAATTAACAGGTGATGTTGATAATCCGGAGTCGAAGACGGCCTTGCTCGAATTAGTAAAGTCCACTTTTCCTGCTTATCAAATTCAGGATTTTATCACTGTTTTTCCCGACAGTACTGTTGGTGAGAAAAAATGGGGATTGATTACCGTGAGTGTCGCCAATTTGCGTACAGAACCACGTTACAGTGCCGAATTAGCCAATCAGGTGATGATGGGGACCTTCGTCGAAATTCTGAAAAAGCAAAAGGGCTGGTATTATGTGCGAGTGAACGATGGCTATCTTGGATGGATGAATGGGTCTTTTTTTACGAGATTTACGGATGGCGACAAGGGTCGATGGCAATCTGAACCGCGCATTGTTTACAAAACGCTTTATGGAAAAGTGTATGCGCAACCCGATGAAAGCAGTATGATCGTATCGGATTTAGTTGGTGGAAATATTCTCAATGTGCAACGGGCTGGAAAATCCTGGACAGAAGTGAAACTATCCCCCAAACGCAGTGGATTTGTGCGGACCTGGAATACAGTGACGCACGAGCAGTGGCAGAAAAAACGTGTGGTTAAGGCAGAAGATCTTGCTCGAACCGCATACCAATTCAAAGGCTTGCCATACCTTTGGGGAGGAAATAGTCCGAAGGGTGTTGATTGTTCGGGATTTACACAATCCGTTTTCAAGTGGAATGGAATTAAGTTGCTGCGCGATGCCAGTCAGCAATATCGTCAGGGAAGCGTGGTTACGTCAGGGAGCAATTTTGAAAATGTTAAAGCTGGTGATTTGTTGTTTTTCGGACCGAGGGTAAACAAAATTACGCATGTTGCTTTATATTTAGGCGACAGGCAATATATTCATTCAAGCGGTATGGTGAAAATTAACAGCTTTGATTCAACAGCTGTTCATTTTAATCGCTATCGTTTGAATCAATTTCAAGGTGTTCGAAGGATTCTTGAGTGACGTGTCATTTACTTTTCAGATTGCCAAAGGATTGTCTGTTCCTTTGTGGCATAAATCGAGATATTCGACCAGCAAGCCTTTCTGATAGCGTTGTCCTGTATTTTTTAAGGAATCAATGACACAGTAAAACCACCAGCGTTCTTCAGGTGGGAGCCCATAAGCTATGTCTTGAAAATTGTTGTGCAAATCCAGACGCCTTTGTTCTCTCTTCTTAACATCACGTACCTTGCTATAGGGTTGGGATTGTTGCAAACGCGCGAGGAATAAATTTTTATTTATTGAAGACCGAGTCGATTGGTGTTCATGAACGATGTCTTCATCTTTTACGAATTGATGCAGTTTTGTCAGCACTGCTGAAAATTCCACACCTAGTTCGATTCCCTGGCGACCGGAAAGTGGTCTGCTCCTGCGGATGATACCTGAAAATATGAGTGGGTTTGCAAATACAGAGGAAAAAACATGGATCCTGTCAAAATAGCTTTCGATTTCTGGCGTATCTTTCGTATTGCGGGATACGGCACAACGCAATCCACCCCCTCCAACATCCAGTAATCGTGCCTGCACGGGTGATGAACTCGGCCGAATAAATTCGACACGGCCACTTCTTTGGTTGCGGAAGTGCATACGATAATATTTGCGGCGATCATTTTTTGTTTGTGAGTTCATGGTTGCAACCTCCAAATCGATGCAAATGATGTTTGTGCTTGCTAATAATTCTGACGAAGACGATTCACTCAAGAGCACGTTTGTGACAATTTGGGATTATTTATCACAATTTGTGAAAATGTGAGCGTTCCATAACGGATGCGTG
>QQUM01000554.1 GCA_008501545.1 Calditrichota bacterium | reverse complement strand
CTGGCTGCTCCCGAATCCGTATGTGTAAGCAACCCGGCTGTATTTCACGAAGCTGTAGGAACCAACCGTCGTGGCAATCAGGCTGAATGTGATGAGCCACCAGGGGAATCGTTGTCCGCCGAAGAAGAAATCCTTGACCGTTTTCTGCTTACGCCCGAAATAAGTCCCAATCATCAAGATGGCGAGGAAATAAAACACCATAATTCCATAATCCACAGGAGCGCCCAATGTACGTGCACGCCCGGATTCACCGTTGAATGGCGTTGGATCAACTGAATGCAAATCACCAAACTGAAGAAATCCCTGCAGTGTAAAATAGAAGAGAAAAGGGATGCTGATGAAGATCAGATTTCGTAATCCCTTGCCGTGAAATCCAATATAGTCTTGTCGAGCAGCGAAATAAATTCCCACTGTAAAAAAGATAGCGCCAATACCAAACTGATAAAAAAAGGGAGTCATGAAAAAGTCCTCAAAATAAATTTATTTCACAAAATAAGCTGTAGCAGCGTACAACTATAGCTTATTGCAATTCAAACGTCCCTGTCAATCGAATACCCCTCGAAGAAGCGCCGATCAACACATCAAATTCACCCGGTTCAGCGACCCACTTTTTCGCTTTTTCGTCATAAAACGACAAGGCTGATTTATCGATTTTAAATATGACAATTTTGCTTTCACCGGCCTTCAGGCTGACTCGCGTAAAGCCTTTCAGTGCCTTCACTTCCCTTTCTACAAGTGATTTTTTGTCGTGTATATACAATTGCACCGATTCATCGGCATCCATTTGACCGGTATTCGTTATGGCGCATGTCACTTCAAGGGTTTCGTTTTCACTAAGCTTTTTCGTGGATAATTTCAAATCAGAATAGGCGAAGGTTGTGTAGCTCAATCCGTAACCAAAGGGAAATAATGGTTCGATTTTCTTTTTATCATAATGGCGATAGCCCACAAAGATACCTTCGGAATAGTCCGCATGATCGCGGTCGCCGGGATATGTTTTCGCAACAGGTGTGTCTTCCCATTTTTCAGGAAATGTCAATGGCAATTTACCCGAAGGCGAAATTTCACCAAACAGGATATCCGCCAGCGCATTACCGCCCTCCTGCCCTGGGTACAATGCATTGATGACGGCCGGTACATCGTCGAGCCACTCACTCATCATGATGGGAGTCGCGCCGTAAAGAACGACAACGGTATTCTTGTTGACAGCAGCAACTGATTTTATCAGCTCAACCTGGGATTGTGGCAAATTCAAACGATCGCGATCTTTTGCTTCGCCTTCCATTTCCGCGTTTAATCCCATGCACAAAAGTACGAGATCGGATTCTTTTGCCAAAGCAACGGCATTCGCGCTGGATTGGCCGGCTTGGTATTTCTCCATACCAAAAATGCAACGGCAACTGCCCCAGTTTTCATAAAACTCAACACGCAAATCATATCGACGGTTATTCTCAAATTCAACCTGGGCAATCTTGTATTTACCCGGCGCCTGATCAGTCCACGCATCGATGACGAGTTTGTCGTCGAGATACAAGCGCACACCGTTATCTGCTTTCAGCCCGATGTCGTAAAGCCCATCTCCCGGCGAAAGCAGCTTGCCTGTCCAACGCGCTGACCATGTATCAGTATCGATGATTTCCGGATCGGGTGAGCCTTTTTCACCGGGATTGCGGAATGCGCCGTAACCCCAGTCAAAATTGATCTGCTTCTCAACTCGCATCAAATCCGGTTCACCTTCGAGATCACGATTATTAAAATACTCGGCCCAAACACCATTGCCACCGCCTTTTCCATCCGGCAAAAACAAAGCCGATGCAGGGATAACCGGCAATTCAGATTTCGCTATGGGAATACCGCGTTCGAAACGAACATCGGAACATTCGCCATACTGGTTTTTTAGGCCATCCAATGGCGATATGCCGTAATGGCCACCATTCGAGCCGCTACCGCCACCGTGTTGCCGGGCCACATTGCCGTTTGGTCCGATAACCGCAATTTTCGTATAATCATCCTGCTTCAGCGGAAGAAATCCGTCTTTATTTTTCAGTAATACGATGCTCTTTTGCGCCACCTTTAAAGCCAGGGCACGCCGTTCTTTGGTATCAGGTTGTCCACCATAGTCTGCCACCGACTCGTCAAACAAACCGGCTTTGAACAACACCCGCAGAATCCGGCGTGCCTTGTCGTTGATTAAAGACTCCGGCACCTTACCCGCCCGGACAGCCTTTAGCAGATCATCAGAAAAAAACCTGCCTGTCGGCATCTCCAAATCAAGACCGTTGAGAGCCGCTTTGACCGTGCTGTGTGTACCGCCCCAGTCGGAAACGACCGCACCGGTGAAGCCAACATCATTCTTCAAAACTTTGTTGAGCAAGTAATCGTTTTCCCCATTGAATTCACCAAGCGTTTGGTTGTATGCCGACATAATCGTCCAGCCATCGGCTTCCTGCACGATGGCTTTATAAGCCGGCAGATAAATTTCCCGCAACGCTCGCTCACTCAAATTGACATCGACGCTCATGCGGTTCCATTCCTGGTTATTGGCGATGTAATGTTTGGTACAGGTTGCCACACGCTGGCTCTGTACACCTTTCACAAAAGCAACGCCCATGCGCGACATCAGATAGGGATCTTCGCCATAAACTTCAAAGGTGCGGCCATTGTGCGGCGCACGGGCAATATTCACACAGGGCGCCAAAATCATGTTATAACCAAGATCACGGGTCTCTGCACCAATATGTTGTGAAACTGTTTCGATAAGCTGTTCATCAAACGTGGCAGCCATGTTTATCGCCGAGCCGTAGTTCGTCGCGCCACCCTTTCCGTTCGGTCCAAGCGGTCCGTCCGTCATCACAAGTTGTGGAATGCCCAGGCGCACATTTTTTTTTGTTTTGGAAAGAAAATCGGAAGCCCGCAGTATTTTTGTAGCTGTTGCTTTGTCTTTGTTATGTGCCGTTGGACTCTCTGCACCACTTAAAATGGCAATTTTTTCTTCGAGTGTCATCCGCTTGAACAGGTCGTCGATTCTGTTTTCGATTTGTGCATTTTTGTTTTTGTAAACCGGGAGATCGGTTTGTGAAAAAGCGGGAGATGAAATCATCAATAAGATAACAACTAAAATTGGGAGTACTTTTTGAGTATTCATTTGATTTTTCTTTCACAATAATGATTCATACACTTATGCTGATTGTAAAAATAATGCCTGATAGCAGTCATTCCGGTTTCTGCGTTTTCCAGCAGAATACCGGAATCCCACAACAAAACCACAGCCCGCAATTTCAGGCACACACTCCAGCGTCTTTCCAAAGCGATGCCGGCATTGCAAAAAGCGCAAACCGGCATGACTGCCATCTTTCTCAGCCTCGTCATTCCGGTTTCTGCGTTTTCCAGCAGAATACCGGAATCCCACAGAAATAAAACTGTGCACTATTGCATGCCACATACATCCATTTAATTGATTTCTACCATTTACTAAATTTTAAAAAAAATCGATCACCTGATATTTAGCAAAATGCTTTCAGACAGATCCTTCCAATCAGGATTCATTTCATTAATCAAATTTTCTTTATATTCTCGCTTCCATTTTTTCAGTTTTTTTTCAAATGCAATTGCCTCAATTGCCGTTGGATAGTTGCTAAACCAGACTAATTTTGTACAATTATATTTTTTTGTAAACCCTTTGTACTTCCGTAACTTATGTTCTTGAATTCGCGATAGGATATCATTTGTCATGCCTGTGTATAATACTGTATTATTTTGATTTGTAAGCATATAAACATAGTACATTTTTAATGCATCCGAATTGATTTTTTACATTTATTGACAGGTCAGTTACCGTAAAAAGGATATACCGGCATGACTGCCATCTTTTCCCTATATCATCAATTTCGGTCGCTCGTTTTTCAGCGTACCGGAATCCTGGCGAGCCTAGCATAAACCAGGGGATGCCGGGATTCGATTAAAAGCATCGAACCCGGCATGACAGCCTTTTCCCTACCTCGTCATTCCGGTTTCTGCGCTTTCCAGCGGAATACCGGAATCCCCTCACACTACCTCAGCTTGTAATTCCCTGCACACGCTCTGTGTCTATTTCAATGGGATGCCGGTATTGCAAAAAGCGCAAACC
>QQUM01000135.1 GCA_008501545.1 Calditrichota bacterium | reverse complement strand
CAGTCTTGATTTTATAAGCAGCGCAATTACTAATTCTGAAGGCGATATCTTCAAAGAGAACCTGATCGAACTTGTAAATTCACCAGAAATCTCTCATCCGCTATTGCATGCTGCTTTGTCGCGTTTGAGTGGATTTGATGATGAGCGGATTGAGGGCATTATTACAAACCTACTCCAATCCGATGAAGCAGAAAAAATAAATGCTGCAAGTCGTGCACTTTATAACCGCAAACAATATGGTTTTAAAATTGATTCTGCAACATGGCAAAACGCCTTGCAGCAGCGTCTGGAATCTAATTTTCATCAGGTGGAAAATCTCGGCGCTACAATCACGACCTTCGCGCATTTATCCCCTGAAAATGCCAAACCATTTCTCGAACGCATATTGGATAGCAAAGCTGAAGAGGGTAATGAAATTGCTTTGCATATAGCAAAAACTTTGAATCTTTCACCATCAAATGAGTCAATTAACTCATCTTTCAAAATTCTGAATAAAAACAAAAATGCTTTTACCGACCACTATGCAGTTGAACTTTGTCTTCGAGATTTAGCTATTTCAAACAAAGAGATTGTAAGCGAAATTGCACAAAACAAAGATGATGTAAGTATTTTTACATTCTTAACCGCAGTTTCCCTTTGTGATAATACAGAATTCATTCGACACAAAGACAAAATAATCACATTCCTAAAACATGAGAATCCCGAAATTCGCCTGTTAGCAGTCGACGCACTGCGCACCATGCTGCCTTCGGAAGAAGAAGTGGAAATTCTTAAGCAGCATATCTCGAGCGAAAAGGATACTGCCGTTCGGAGTCGCATCTCACTTTATATTGGAGAATAGGAAATGATTCACAATAAAAACCTCACCAAATCCCGGTTTTTATTCATGCTGCTTATTTTCACATTACCTGTTTTGGCCAGTGCACAGAATTTTCGACTGTACGGCAACAATACATTTGGTTTTATACCTTTTAATTTCCCGGTGAACTACTCAACCAAAGATTCACTCAAGAGCCATTTCAGCTATGCTTTTATGGGAACAGGAGGACCGATTGGGCATTTTGAATGGGTGCGAGAAATCAAGTCTCGATATTATCTGGGAGTTGGTATTGGTTTTCCACACATTGCCGGGCTGATCGGTTTCACTAAACAGGTTTTACAAACAAAAGAACTTCAACTCCTGTTTCGTGGCGGGAGTTATCCAAGGTTCTTCAATTTATCTGTTGATGTGAGCTCCTTGAATACAACGAAGAAAAAATTTAGTTTTAACACTTCCTACCATTACACTCAAGGTGATGTCGGTCCAGTAGATCCTATTACGGGTTTGCATGGATTATTTCCCGCTAGCAAAGTGATGAGTATAAACTGGAATACACACAAATCCATCAATAAAAAAACTACTTTACACTATTCCCTTGGTTATTGTTACTATGGGGTACTTTTCGATCCCAAGTATAATCAATTAACTTGGATTGGTGCGGCTTGTTACTGGGAATGCCAGAAGCCCGTCTGGAAATGGGAAAGCGGCTGGACAGCGGGAATTGCAATTGATCATTCATTTTAAAAAAGGACTGTTACCATGTTAAAAAACATATTCATTACGTCATCTGTAAGTTTACTTCTTTTAGCTTCGGTATCAATTTACGCAGGCAATACTGAAGATTTTGAACAAGGGGCTGTCATGTATCGAAAAGGAGCATCGAGTGGTGCGAATTGGCACGGACATGCAGGAGTTTTTACTTACTATTCAATGTCTGGGACGACAGGCACAATAAGATATGTACACTGTGATAAAACTTCGCCTGCGATTGCAAGCAAGTCAAAAAGTAAAACAATTTCAACCAGTTTGAGTGAAATTGCCAATCTAAAAGAAGATTTAAAAGATCATTTTAGACATGGTGAAAATTACTGGGGCACCTTTGGGAAAAATATCTCACCAGGCACGTTAGCAAACATTGTTTCTACGGCTTTGAATATGCGAAATCAAGGGATTGTTTATGTTTGGGTAGATATGCTGCACACTGGATTATATATGTCGGGAGGGGATTTCTTTCACTATCCGTGGTATGGCAATATCAGCGATATCGGATACTGCAGATGTGATGGTGTGCCTGAATATAGCTATGAAAAAAATGGTGTCATGGTTGCTATGTCTAACAATATTTCCTATAGTGGTTTTAGTCATCTAAATGCACATAATAACGTTCACGAAGGGAGTCATGGTAGTTACCATGGTGATGAACTATGTCCTCGAATACAAAGTGGGATTTCCGGAAATGTTTCTGAGCTGCAAAGTCTTCAGGCTCAAGATCCAATAACCAATAATTTTAGCTATGAACAAAATGGACCTCTCGATCCAACCACTCAACTCTCTTTCAAGATCAGCGATAATGCTTCAAAAAAAGCATATGTTGTCGTGCGAGTTCGAAAATCGGGTGAATCGAATTGGAACATTTTGAAAGATGCCTACGGTACAACCTGGAAATTCAGGGAATTGAATCTCACCAATTACAGCAGTGGTTTGCAATACGACAATTTCTCTGTCCAATGGACGGGGTACTATGAGGGTGGACGATATGACGGGAATCATAATTTTGAAACCAGAATTTCCGTTATCGACCAGGGCGCAAATTACAGTATAAACGACTTCACTTTTTCAGCTGATTTGCCTGAAACATCAATCGATATTTCCGGACCGGCAAATCTTGATTGGAAAGAACAAGGCAATTGGACGGCAAATATTTCATATGGGTATGGCACATACAACTATGAGTGGCGATTTCGTGATAACGGTACGGGTGCCTGGTCCAGCGTAGTTGGCACATCACAAACGTTCTCAAGAACGATGCTGGATACAGACTTCGAACTCCAGCTCAGAATTTACGGCAACGGGATTGATTTATACGATACACAATATGTTTATTACGGCAGCTTCGTCCCCAAACAAGACTTCAACACTCCAGTCGATAATGTGCCGGAAAATTTTTCTCTCACACAAAACTACCCTAATCCTTTTAATCCAAAAACGGAGATTCAGTTTGCACTACCTGAACCTTCTCATATTCAACTCACTATTATCAATTCAACAGGTGTGGTCGTGCAGACACTGGCACAAGGCACGCGCGCACCCGGGAGACACGCTGTAGCCTGGAATGGGAAAAATACCGAAGGGCATGTTGTTGCAAGTGGTGTCTATTTCTATCGTTTACAGGCCACCAGTGCCAGCGGCAAACAATTCTCGAAAATTATGAAAATGGCATTTATGAAATAAAGCTGTACAAGATGCCACCACCTGGATTGGTGGATACCATGCCATATCAGTATCACCTGATCTTACACTTTATTTTTCATTTACCAAAATCACACCAGACAGGAATTGGAATCCTGTCTGGGTTCCTTCTTTCATTCCCTCTTTCACATTCAACTCAATCCTTACACTTCTTTTACCGATACTTAACAGAACCAAATGATGACGACCACAGGAATTTACCGAATACGAGTCTGGGAAATGGAGAAACATCCGGTTTATCAATTTGAAAAATATTCAGATAACGCCTGTCTGGCCATAGCTGAAGCGCGGCGCTGGGCAGAAACCTTCCACTGCAATTTATTGAGTTCACATTTTATTTTAGCGGGATTACTGGAAAACGAAGCGGATTTACTGGAACGCTTTTTTAAAGGACAGCCGCTGCCTGTCGATGAAGTGCTCGCGCAAATTCGTGACCGCAAAAAGGAGCATGAGCCGGGTAGCACCAATCTTGTCAATGTCAGCCAGATTTCATTAAAAATACTCTCCCGCGCTGCCGCCGAAGCGACCTACTCCCAATCGCAGCACATTGAAACGACGCACATTCTCAATTCGCTCATCAAAGAGCCCAAATCCATCGGTTCCGAGATTCTGGAAACGGTCGCGCGGCAGGTGACATCCCAACAGGTGAGTGCACCCAAAAAGCCACCGCAAAAGATTTATTCATCCAAAACACACAAAAAACATAAAGCAAAAAACAAGGACCAAAGCCTGTTCGATAAATTTTGTTACGACCTCACAAAAGCGGCGCGCGCCGGCAACCTGCCGCCAATGGTCGGGCGCGAAAAAGAGCTCGCTCAGCTTTTGCATATTCTCGGACGCAAAACCAAAAACAAT
>QQUM01000242.1 GCA_008501545.1 Calditrichota bacterium | reverse complement strand
AACACTCAGTATCCAATTCCAATATCCAATTTTCAATTCTCCAAAATTTGGACATTGGATGTTGAAATTGGATATTGGATATTGCATATCATAAGCTCGCAAGCGTTGCATTAATCCGCAGGATATTATCACGCAGATGTTCGATATTATCCACGCCAATGGTCATTGCGTCAACATAGCCGCTGCCGAGGACATAGCGCAATGAGCTGTTTCTCTGTGATTCTTCGATGAGATTACCACAACCAAAAATTTTCATCCCGACAATGCCTTTGCCGTTGTCGTGTGCCTCTTTGATGACCGGCATCACGGCTTCGGGTGGACCGTCCATGCGCGCGCCCTTGTTGTTGATTCGTGTCAGGATGACATCAACCCACTCACTTTTTGCTGCGACCTTCAGTGCATCCAGTGTGTGGCAGGAAACACCAACCGCACGGATATCCCCGCACTCTTTTGCTTCCGACATCGCATCCATCAGGGCAGCGTCTTCTTCCTCCCAATTCGCCGATTCGCGACAATGGATCAGTACGATATCCAGGTAATCACATCCGGTTTCTTTGCGAAAGCGGTCGAACGTTGGTTGAAATCCCTGGTATTGCAACCACCGGGTATTGCGTGTCCAGATTTTTGAGAGCACGGTTAGTTTCTCACGCGGAAGAAATTTCAGGGTATTGCGAAAAAATCGATGGCTGCCGTAAATATCAGCCAGATCCATAAATGTCACACCGTGATCATAGGCTTGTTGCAGCAATTTTGCGAATCCCTTCATTCCCAAGTCCGTCTGTTGCGAATGCAATTCCCAACCAAAAGAACCGGTACCAAACGCCAGCCTTGAAGTTTCGATACCCCTCCTTCCAAGCACCACGCGATCCACTCTCTCCTCTGCGGCGATAGCATTTTTATTTTGCGAAAAGGGATTGCCTACAGCAAATGCCGCAGCCCCTCCTGCAGATCTTTGTAAAAATTGACGTCTGGAAATGCGATGCATGTGGGTCCTCCATATGAAGTTTATGTATCGATTACTGTTTGAAATAAAAACATTTTTTTTAAATTTCAAAAGCTTAAAACGCTATCCGGATTGGAATTTTTTCTACTATTTTTATAGTCTTCTTTCATTTTTCTAATTTAATAATCAATGTGACAAAAACGAACATGGCAAAATTGAGGTTAAAATGAAATTTTCACGCGTGCTGCTGTTATTTCTTCTGCTTGCAACTATGGCTCCTATTTCCGCCCAGCCGAAATACAATCTGCAACGACTCGAACCGCCATTTTGGTGGGCAGGCATGAAAAATCCAGACGTACAACTCCTTGTTTACGGTGCGAATATTTCGGATTTAAAACCGGTCATCGACTATCCGGGCGTAAAAATGCAGGAAACAATTCGAGTAAAAAATCCAAACTACTTATTTATCAATCTCTCACTTACGCCGGATACCAAACCCGGCCAGTTCGACATCAAATTCCAAAAAGACGGCCGGCACATCCTGACCCATAAATATACGATTCATGAACGGGAAAAAAAATCGGCTGCACGCCAGGGATTTACCACTTCAGACGTCATCTATCTGATCACACCAGACCGGTTTGCCAACGGAAATACCGGGAATGACAGTAACGACCACTTAAAAGAAAAGGTCAATCGCAGCGATCCGGATGGCCGTCATGGCGGTGATTTACAGGGCATTTCAGATCATCTCGATTACATCAAGGATATGGGATTCACAGGAATTTGGTTAAATCCAGTTTTGGAAAACGACCAGGAACGCTATTCTTATCATGGCTACAGCACAACCGATTTCTATCAAATCGATGCCCGTTTCGGCAGCAATGATGAATATGTGCAGCTGAGCCGCAAAGCACAGGAAATGGGTATTAAACTCATTATGGACATGATTGTCAACCACTGCGGCTCCGGGCACTGGTGGATGAGCGATCTGCCAACAGACGACTGGTTAAACAACCAGGAGAAATATGTCCGCACAAACCACCGCCGCACCACTGTGAAAGATCCCTATGCAGCCCGGACAGATTATAGAGGATTTGTTGATGGCTGGTTTGTGCGAACTATGCCTGACATGAATGCGAAAAATTCACTTATGGCCAACTATCTCATTCAAAATGCCATCTGGTGGATTGAATACGCCGGATTAGGCGGCATCCGCATGGATACTTATTCGTATTCCGATATGCATTTTTTGGCGAAGTGGGTAAAGCGGATCATGCAGGAATACCCAAATTTCAACATCGTTGGTGAGGAATGGAGCCCGGATCCTGCCATCGTTGCTTATTGGCAGCGCGGTAAAATAAATGCCAACGGCTACAAATCGCCGCTGCCAAGTTTAATGGATTTTCCAATTCAACAGGCAATGAGCCGGGGATTAAATGCTGAGGAATCCGCTTTCAAAGGATTGAGCCAACTTTACGAAATGCTGGCTACGGATTTTATCTATCCCGATCCTTTTAACCTGGTGACATTTCCCGATAACCACGATATGAGCCGGTTCTATACACAAGTCAATGAAGACTATGGTCTTTTTAAATTAGGTGTCTCTTTTATTCTCACTACTCGTGGCATTCCGCAGATTTACTACGGCACCGAAATTCTCATGAGCAATCCAGGCACAGATCGTCATGGGATTATTCGCAGTGATTTTCCAGGTGGGTGGCAGGAAGATAAAGTAAACGGTTTCCGTGGCGACGGTTTGACCGAAAAACAAAAACAAGCGCAGATATTTTTCAGAAAATTGCTCAACTGGCGCAAAAAAACACCTGTCATCCACAATGGCAAATTGACACATTTTGCACCGGTTTTCGGTGTATACGTCTATTTTCGCTATGATGAAAATAGCAAAGTTATGGTGCTATTAAATAAAAACGAAAAAGAAGTATCCCTGCCAACAGCACGATTCAAGGAAATGCTTGCGGGAGTCGTCAGCGGGCAGGATATATTTACAGGCAAAACATATGACCTGAGAGAGAAACTCTCACTGCCAGCTCGTAGCCCGTTGATTTTGGAAGTGACTCAGTAGTAATCCTTATGCGAAATATGCCGGCACGACGACCTTGCGAATGGATTCGATTAAGATTTTATTCAGTCGAATCCAATATTTTCGCTGTTTCCTGGATAAGCTGCCATGCCTTCTGCACATGCCGTTCTTCAACATATGTTTGGCCAATGACCATGCGGATAACATAGTTATCTGCAATTTTTGTATGCGTCAGATAAATGGTGCCGCTTGCGTTTATTGCATGCAGCAGTTTTTCATTGCGTGCATTCAGTTCTTCAACTGAATCAATGGCCGGATTGAAACGAAAAAACACAACATTGAACAACGTGGGCGCCATAATTTTGAAATCTGCATGCTGTTCAATTTTTGCGGTTAATTCCTTTGCCAGGTCGATGTGACAACGCACTCTTTCACGAATACCTTCTACACCAAAATTGCGAATCACAAACCACAATTTTAATGCACGAAAGCGCCTGCCGAGTGCAATGCCCCAATCGCGATAGTCATTCACTTGTCCCCGCGTTTTTGTTTTCAAATACTCTGGTAAAATTGAAAATGTGTTTATAAGCGCCTGCACATCTTTCACATAATAAGCAGAACAATCAAAGTTTGTAAACATCCATTTGTGCGGGTTGAAAACAAAACTGTCTGCCAACTCCAGACTTTTGGCCATCCATCGATATTCCGGCAATACAAGCGCAGTACCGGAAAACGCCGCATCCACATGCAGCCAGATTTTATACTCCTGGCAAATCCCGGCAATCGCAGTGAGTGGATCGACCGCTGTTGTGCCAGTCGTGCCCAGCGATGCCACAACACACAGTGGCTGCAATCCATGGTACAAGTCTGATTCAATTGCTTCCTGCAATGCGTCCGGTTTTAATGCCAGCTGCTTATCAACCTCAACTTTGACCAGATTTTCCTGCCCCAGTCCGGCGATACGAACGGCTTTGTCTACTGAAGAATGGGTTTGTGATGAGCAGTAAATTCGATAGTTGTTTTTATTCATTCCTTGCTGGTTGATTTGGTAATTCGATGCTTGTTCCCGGGCAGTTAAAATGGCACAAAGCGTCGCGGAAGAGGCCGTATCCTGAATGACGCCTTCGAAATGTGACGGCAGGTCGAGCATTTCTTTCA
>QQUM01000082.1 GCA_008501545.1 Calditrichota bacterium | reverse complement strand
TACAAACGCGATCAATTTGCGGATGTCGATATTAATAACAATGGCGTCAACGATCATGATGAGATGTCGGATTCAGAATTTCTCAGTCGTTGGCAGGGTTGCATCGATGTAATCATGCAGAAATTGCGTGATCGTATTGGACCGGACAAACTCCTGATCATCAACAGCGGCACGAAGCATAGATGGGGTTGGGATAAGCAAAATGGCATGATCGTCGAGAAACGCCGGGGCTTTTTTGACAACCAATTCGATTCCAAGTGGTTCGGCGATATAAGAAAGTACGCAGTAAAACCTTACGTCACACTTGAAGATGGCATGCCCTACAATTCGCACCCGAAAAAAGGCTATCCGTCCAAGGACAGTTTTACAGAAATGCGTTTTGGCATCGTCATGGCCATGTTTAATGACCATTACTATAGTTTTCAGGACCTCGAGGCGAGTGAACATTATTGGTCATTCTGGTATGACGAATTCGATGTGGACCTTGGTCAGCCAACCGGGCCACCACATCAGATTTCTTCAGGTGTGTGGGTGCGCTTTTTCGATAAAGGCGCGGCAATTGGTTCGTGCGACGGCGCCATGCACACGGCTTCTGCCAACGATCTGACGCAATTCTCTGAATATGCCGGACCCTATTATCGTTTTCGCGGTGGACAAAATCCGCAGGTCAACAACGGGCAAATGTTTGATTCGATCGAGCTGCACGGAACAAAAATTGACGGACGTTATTTCGGCGATGGGATTATCTTGCTCAAGCAGCCGCATATTGTACTCTCGGATATTGTTATCGATAACTCTGCTTCCGGTACATCCCCGGCATCGGTACAAGCTGAATTATCCAGCAGTTTTGAACAAAGTTCTGATTGTTATGTGGATGGGTATGTACTCAGCTGCAAGAGCTGGCTTGACTCTTATGAAACGGCCGTGTCGTATGGTTCCGGGACAGCAGTATTTCGACCAACCATAAACATTACCGGATTTTACCGGGTTTACGAGTGGCATCCCAACATCTCCGGGACCTCGTCGAATGTCCAATACAAAGTGCAATCAGCCGATGGCGTACAAACATTCACTGTAAACCAGCAGCAGAACAGTGGGCAGTGGAATGAACTGGGGCGGTTTAAATTTTCAAATGGCACGAATGGGTATGTTGAAATCATAGCCGATGGCGCCTCGGGGGCAGTCGCGGCGGACGCAATTAAATTCGTATTTGATGACTACAATACGGAGCGCGATTTTGAAGCGCCGGCTGCTCCGGCAAAAGTACAAGTTCAGATCAAGGGGAATTGAATTTCTCCCGGATAGGGGCTTTACAACAATCCCATGTTTATGTGGCCGGTTTGTATTTTATTTTGTGAAAATCCTGAATAGCAGGATTTTCTCCTGGTGGACTTTCAAAATTAAAATTGTGAGTTATCAGGCACGTCATTCCGGTTTCTGCGCTTCTCAGCAGAAGACCGGAATCTTCTTGTAAAGGCACGGTATAACGTATAAATCAAAAAAACGCGTGTTGTTTTGCGATGGGATGCCGGTATTGCAAAAAACGCAAACCGGCATGACGACTTCGAACGACGGAGCCGCAATTTGAAACTTGAAGATCCACTAGCAACAACCGACCTTTTCCCGAACTCCCCTAAGCCATATAGCCCTGCATCATGCATCTTTGAAAATGGCTTATATTTTATATGGATGTTGATAAACTCACCTTAGAAAAGATGCTTTTTTACCGTAGGACCACGCGCCGTGGGGGGCTGCCATCCCTTGCATTTCCGCCTGAAAAACTGCAAAGAAGTCAACTCTCCAAAGTAATACTAATTACCAGAAATAATAATCTGTTATGAAAAAATTGCAATCCAGATGTTTTGCATTATTCCGATATTATAAAGGATATTGGATTATGCAAAACAGATTGTCTTCACAGTTCCTTATCCGTTCCACAAGCACGACTGGTTTTCTAATGAGCGCTATTTTTCATAATATTTTAAATCGTTACCAGAACAGTGATTTCATCACAAAACAGAAAGCTACACTCCTGTTTTTTATGTGTATTGCGAGCATTCTTATCGTTGGAGCTTCTCTGCTTTACAACGATATTTTAATACATCGGTGGAGTTTATCCGTCACCCTGCCCACTTATTTAATGTTTGGCTGTGTGATTTGTGTCTTGCTTCTTCTGGTGAGAGGGTATTATGGTTTCGCTTCAAATTTTTTGATTATAGCTATAAATGCAGGAAGTTGGGCAATTTTATTTTTTGAGCAAGGCAGTCCCGTAGCCAAGCTGGACACAATTGTTTTTGTTCTCGTTATCGTTGGTGCAACATCGCTTCTTCTCAACCAGAATTCATGGTACATTCTCGTTTATTACTCCATAAATATCTTTGTATTTTTATTGTTTATAAACTATCAGGTAGAGCCTCTGGAAATCGGTTCGTATGCAAAAACGGATTATTTTCTGGATAATTTCATAGCAATAACAGGGATGTTTATCGTTTCCTTTTTAAGTCATCAAATAAATAGAAAGGCATTGAACAAAGCCCAGGATGAAATCGAACGAAATGAGAACTTGAACAAGACGCTTGAGCGAAAAGTGGATGAACGAACGGCTGAGTTAAAAAAACTAACTTTGGAAGCAGAGTCGCTGGCGAAAAAGGCTGAAGCCGGAACCAAGGCCAAAAGTGAGTTTCTCGCAACGATGAGCCACGAAATTCGCACACCGATGAACGGTATTATTGGAATGACGGATTTACTGCTTGACACAGCGTTAAATCGCGAGCAGAAAGATTTTACTGAGACAATAAATTACTCAGCGAGTGCCTTGCTCACTGTGATCAATGATATTCTTGATTTTTCTAAAATTGAAGCCGGTAAAATGAGCATTGAATTCCATCGGTTCGATGTGCTTGAGATGATGCATGAAATCGTTCGTTTGCTGGAGCCGAAGATTAAGAAGAAAAAATTGTCCTTTTCTTCATACATTCAACCTGAAATTCAACCAATCGTGTATGGGGATTCCGTTCGTATTCGTCAGGTATTGCTGAATCTCGCAAGCAATGCCATCAAGTTTACGGAAAAAGGGGAGATTGCATTGCGAGTAGAACTCATTGATGAACGTACACATGTGTTGCGCTTCATGGTATGCGATACCGGTATTGGAATACCTGGCGAAGCACTTCATACACTTTTCGAATCGTTCACGCAGGTCGACGCAACAACAACACGAAAATTTGGAGGAACCGGCCTCGGTCTTACAATTTCAAAACGGCTTGTAGAACTGATGGACGGGAAAATTGGTGTTGAGAGTAAAGTTGGTGAAGGATCAATGTTCTGGTTTACCTTGCCGCTTAAATGTGCCGAACAAGAAAATGAAGCTGGTGAAAATGGGCACGCCGAGTTGATTGGGGCAAGTAATGGGAGTGAAGTGCCCGAAGACAAGAAATCCCGTCATGTGAGGCTATTGCTTGCGGAAGACAATATCGTGAATCAAAAAGTCGCGATGCGCATGCTGGAAAAACTTGGATTTGAGGTGGATTGCGTCAGCAACGGCATGGATGCTATTTCCGCAGTGAAAAATTCAACATATAATCTCGTGCTCATGGATGTGCAAATGCCGGTCATGGATGGCCTTGAAGCGGTGAAGAAAATACGTGATTCAGAAAAGGACAGCCATATTCCTGTCATAGCTTTAACGGCCAATGCAATGCTTGGCGACAGGGACGTGTGTCTTGCGGCAGGTATGGATGATTACATCAGCAAGCCGGTGAATCAGAAAAATCTGGAGGATGTGTTATGGAAGTACATCAAATAATCGCAGCCACTGGCAGCATATAAAGTTTACGCATCCAAGAATCTACCGTGTTTAATCAGTTTTGCTTCCACCATAAACACAACCTCTTCCGCAATATTTTTTGTCAGATCGCCAACCCGTTCCAGATATTTAGCAACCATAATAAGTGCCAATGCACGATTGATCGTTTTGGGATCCTTGGAAATATAAATGATAAGTTCGTGGACAATCGCCTGCTCGAGTTCATTAACCTCAATGTCCATAGTCGGAATTGTCTTTGCCGCTTCACCATCATTATGGCTGAAGGCATCGATGGCTTTGCGCATCATCTCCATGGTAATGGTTGCCATGCGCGGTATGT
>QQUM01000408.1 GCA_008501545.1 Calditrichota bacterium | reverse complement strand
TGAATTTAAGGATATTCTTCCAACCGGAACAGGTTAAAAGTTCATTCCATTGGTCTGCCAGTTTATTTCTTTGGTGCATCCATTCAATCTCTACCATTTGCCAAAAAACCTGTAAAATTGTAAATCCTGATTACGTATATTTTCTTCGTGAAAAACCAAAAAGGGTGCATGATGAAAATAAAATTCAGATATGTTTTACTTTTTCTATTCGTCACAATTGGCCTTTTAACAATTAGTGACAAGATTAGAATTGACGGCTACGAAAAATATCCATCACAGCCTTCCAAGGAACGGAGCTCTGACGTTTATAAAATCTATTTTGAGTTGACAAACGGAGCATCAGAGATCGACTGGGACAGGCTTAACGGCACATTGGATTTCATAAACAAGGAGAACGATTGTGCTGATTTTCGCCTGGCTTCGCTGGTGAGAATCCTTTATGATTTCCCTGATCAAATTCCAAATTCTGTTCTAAAAAAAATCGAATCGGTCCTGTTTAATTTCAGATACTGGATGGACGAACCCGGCGGCAACGGCATGTGCTACTGGAGTGAAAATCATCAAGTTTTATTTGCGTCTTCCGAGTATCTCATTGGGCAGTCGTACCCGGATTCCATTTTCCACAACAGCGGTTTATCCGGCAAACAGCATATGCAAAAAGCCAAAATTCTGATTTTGGACTGGCTGGAAATGCGCTGGAAATATGGCTTTTCAGAATTCTATTCCAACGTCTATTACAGTGAAGATATCGGTGGAATGATTAACCTGATCGACTATTGCGCTGATGATTCTATAGCTTTGAAAACTTCCATAATTATGGATTTGCTAATCTACGATGTGGCATCTCAGAAAAGTGGAAATATGTTTCTCTCTGTGAACGGCAGAGCGTATGAAAAAGGCCGCAAGGGAGATCCGGGTGCTTCATTTTATAATATTACCAATCATCTTTGGGATTCGGGAAATTCAATAAAACCACATTTGAATTATGGATTTATCGCCAGAAAAAAATATACAGTTCCACCTGTTCTGATCGAAATCGGCAACGATAAACGCAGTGTCGCTATCAAACAAAGCAATGGTTTGAATATTTCCGAACTTAAAGACGAAGGTTATTTTGGTAGTGACAACCGAAGCATCATGATGCAGTGGGGAATGGAAGCTTTTACTAACCATGAAATTATTCGCAACTCTCTAAATTATATCCGCGATCAAAACTTGTTCAGCAATGAATTTTTGCATGGCTTTAAAGAAATGGATTATACAGCTTTCAGGCTTCTTCACTTAGAAGGTATTTTAGCTTATTTTCTTAACATGCAAACTGATGGCCTGGCTATTCAGCGGGCCAATACCTACACGTATCGAACAAATGATTATTCAATCTATACCGTGCAAAACCATTTTCCAGGCACAAACGCCATTCAGCACCATGTCACAGGAATGAACCTTGGAAGTTCCTTTGCAGTTTTTCATGTGCACCCGGCTATCCCCGAAAGTAGAAAATTGCACTCACCAAATTATTGGGTGGGATATGGTCGCATGCCGCATGCCGTACAAGATGAAAATGTCAGCCTGGCCATTTATAACCTGCCAGATGAGAAAAACCTCATGGAAATGGATATGCTGCATTTTACGCACGCCTACTTTCCCACTCAATTATTCGATTCAACATTGATCAAGAAAAATTATGCCTTTGGTAAAAAAGGTTCCGCCTATTGTGCATTAATCGGGAAAAATGATCTGAATCTCAAAAATCAAAAAACGGATGACCTTATTCAAAATGGTCAAAAAACGTTCTGGATCATTGAAGCAGGTTCTGCTGAAGAAGATGGTTCCTTCAAAGATTTTTGTGATAGAATTTTGAAGAACAAGGTTCGATTTAATGATGAGATATTGACACTGGAGTACACTTCGGGCAATAAAGATTATGCATTAAAATACGATGATAAGTTTTCTGTGGATGCGCTTGAAATTGATACCGAATATGACCGTTTCGATTCACCCTATATCAAAGCAAAAAGAAAAACATCGAAAATGGAGTTTAATTTTAATAATAAGTTTTTGCTGCTGGATTTTGAGAATTTGGTTAGAAAATACAATTAGAAACGAATATCAGGATTTGCATTAATGAATAAATCACAAAAATATTCCGGGCAATTTAATCAGGTCCTTTCCCTAATTGATTATGTCACCAAAAATCCAAAACGGAATTATAAAAAATGGATGTGGGGTGAAGCATTATTTAACTACGCTCTGTCCGAACTGGATGATTTTATCGGCACAGACCGGTATTTTCATTTTTACAATGCTTACTGCAAACACTGGTATGATAAAAATCCAATTGTGAATATGGCCGACAGGGCGGCACCTGGGCTTGTAACCTATGCTATTGAAAAGAAAACCGGACACAAGACAGCGAAAGAGTTAACACAAAAAGTACTTCATTATGTCAAAAACGCACCCAGGCTGATTGATGGGACTGTAAACCACCTCGGTTCCAGCTTTGAAGGCAAGTTTTATCCAAAATCTATCTGGGTCGATTCTCTCATGATGTTCGCTGTTTTTCCCATGCGCTATGCCAATGAGCAGCATGACGCGAAACTGCTGGACTTTGCCGCCGACCAGCCCTGGTTTTATGCGAAAAGACTTATGGATGAAGAAACAAATTTATGGTATCATGCCTACTGGGTTAATACGAAAACACTGGAGAAGAGCCATCCTTTCCCCAGGAAGAGAATTTTTTGGGGGCGTGGAAATGGCTGGGTAGTCGCAGCACTGCCCATGCTATTACAGTATCTGCCAGTCGCCCATCCACAGTACCAAACAATAATTACAATTCTGCAGGAAACCAGTGAAGCGCTACTACCCTATCAACGTGATGACAGTTATTATGAAACGGTATTTAATTATGTGGGCAAAACATACCGGGAAAGCTCGGCCACCGCATTGATAGCCGCGGGATGGCTTCACGCTGCAAATGAAGGCTGGCTGGATGAAAAGTTTAAAGTAGCCGGCAAAAAAGCATTTCTTTCTCTATGTGGAAACTTTCGAATTGAAAATGGCGCTCCTGTTGCCATGACCGAAATATCTGCGCCGACAATCCCCACAACCAGACTGCCCTATTACGGATACAAATTGATGCCCCGAGGAGAAAACTGGGGATATGGTCTGGCAGCGCTTATTTTCGCGGCCATCGCTTATGAAAAATCCCTGCGCTTGAATCAGGATAATCATGAAAAGTAAAACAGGGAATAATCCTGGCCCTTTAACAAAACGCGAGACTTTTATTTTCGCATCTGGCGATATGTTTGGCGGCGGCGGGCAGGTGATTATCGCTTTTTTCTACCTGATCTTTTTAACCGATGTAATTGGTCTCCGCTCGGCGCTGGCAGGGATAGTCATTTTACTCAGCAAAATTTGGGACGCGGTTTCTGATCCGTTGATGGGAATCATAACGGACAACACCCGCACCCGCTTCGGGAGAAGAAAGCCCTATTTCCTTGCCGGTTTTTTTGGCGTACTGGCGGCGTTTATTCTGCTTTGGTTTCCGATCAGCTCAGAGAGTGATTTAGTTTTATTTTCTTATGTTCTCTTCAGTTACCTGTTTTACTCCACCATCTCAACCATGGTTATGGTGCCTTATGCGGCAATGAGTTCTGAAATCAGCATGGATTATGAAGAACGAAATACGGTTAACGGAAGCCGCCTGTTTTTCAGCCAGTTCTCATCGCTTATAGCCGCTGTTCTTCCTTTGGAAATAATCAAACAAATGCCAACAGTCGGTGAAGGTTATATTGCAATTGGAATTATTTTCGGCGTGCTTTATGCCATCCCCTTTCTGTTCATTTTTTTCAAAACCCATGAGCGTGTGGCGACAGGCAGCCAGGAAAAAAGTACTTTTCGTTATTCGGAAATTATAAGACCATTCAAGCTGAGTTCATTTAGAATTTTAATAGGTATTTACCTGTTTGCTTTTCTGGCTATGGACATTGTTGCCACCGTTTTTGGTATTATATGAATTATTTTCTACTGCGCCCGACGGAATTAAACTATGTGCTGGGGACCATGCTGATTACGCAAATCGTGTTTGTGCCAGCAATTATTTTTGCAGCAAACAGAATTGGTAAATCGTCCACTTTGCAAGTCGCTGTTCTGCTTTGG
>QQUM01000089.1 GCA_008501545.1 Calditrichota bacterium | reverse complement strand
CCCGCTGCTTTTAAGCGGGGCGTATCGAAAGGTGCGGGTGCATTCCTGAGCACGCACCCTTCGATACATCCCGCAAAATGCGCGGGATTACTCAGGATGCTTCGAGATAGATTTTTAACAATATAGATTCTGCATGTATTCATAAATTTGTATATTTATAATACAGATTCATGTTTTGACACAGCCCCAAGGGAGGGACTGCACCCATCGGAGTGTGTGCCAGAAAATTTTCACAGAATATCATGACGAACATAAAAAACGCACAGATGCGGTTAGTAGATTTTCGAACATCGCGTCTGTGGCACTTTATCTGCAGGTGTTAATTCAAACTTTTTATATTTATGCAAATATCAACTCTTTCATGTCATGAAGATAAAGTAATGAAGAAGTAAGTAGTGAGGGCTTTAACTTTTTTTTTGAGACTAAAGTCTCTACTACAAACGCGACAACAAATATTTTCATGACACCAGGAACCAATTTAAAGCAAAGATACTATGACTCCCCTGACCGAATGGCTTTTTGAAACAACAGGGCTCAGCCCTGATCTGCAAGCGAAGTTACTCAGCTCAATATTTACAATTTTTATCCTGTGGCTCATCCGTAGTATTATTATCCGTGTCGTCTGGCGACGCACGGAAGCTGCGCAAGCCCGATACCGCTGGCAGAAAACATCGACCTATATTGTCGTGCCACTGGGATTTTTACTTGTCGGTCGAATTTGGTTAGCTGGTTTTCAATCATTGGCGACGTTTTTAGGATTGGTTACCGCCGGTTTGGCGATTGCACTGCAGGATATTGTCAAAAGTTTTGCAGGCTGGGGCTTTATACTCTGGCGGCGGCCGTTTTCTGTTGGTGACCGTGTGCAGATTGGCAGCTACTCCGGAGATGTCATCGACGTTCGCATTTTTAAGTTTACGATGATGGAAATTGGCAATTGGGTGGATGCAGACCAGAGCACCGGCCGGATCATTCATCTGCCGAACAGTCTGGTGCTCACCGATGCCATTGCCAATTACGGCCAGGGATTCCAGTTTGTATGGGATGAAATTCCGGTGCTCCTCACGTTCGAAAGTGATTGGGAGAAGGGCAAGGAGCTGCTGCAGGAGATTGCGACGCGACATGCGGCCCATTTGTCCGGAACGGCTGAAAAACGCCTGAAGGAAGCCAGTAAGAAGTACATGATTTTTTATAAAACGTTGACACCAACGGTGTACACATCTGTGCAAGACTGTGGGGTGTTGCTGACCATGCGCTATCTGATCGAGCCTCGGAATCGTCGCGGCTGTGCGCAAAGCATCTGGGAAGACATCTTGCGCGAGTTTGCCAAATGGGACACGATCGATTTTGCTTATCCGACACAACGTTTTTATAACAATGTCGTTGAAGGAAAAGAAGGCGCCAGAGCGGAAATGCATCCTCAGCGAAATCCAGGAAATTCTGGTTCAAGGTAGTATTAAACTGATTTGCAAAAGTTATGTCTTGTCGGCTGGTTTTTCAAGTCATGCCGGGTTCGATGTTTTTTATCGAATCCCGGCATCCCCCAGCTCCCGGCAGGTTCATTGGGATTCCGGTACGCCAAAACGGGCGACCGGAATGACGTCAAACATCGGATAATACTTTTGCAAATTGCCATAAGAAAGCTGTTTAGATAGCATAAGAGATTATAAAAGTGCACCGCACTTTCGGAGGAATGTTTCATGACAATCTGGTTATGGATTGGTTTTTTATCGTTTGTGATAATCATGCTGGCACTCGATCTGGGCGTTTTTCATCGTAAAATCCATGTTATAAAAATGCGGGAAGCATTTATGTGGTCGGCTTTCTGGATTGCATTGGCGTTGCTTTTTAATGTATTGCTCTATTTCATGTATGAGCATCATTGGTTGGGAATCGGTGCAGATGTGGGGCATCAACTCAGTGGGCAACGGGCTGCGCTGCAATTCTTTACAGGTTATGTTATCGAAAAATCCCTCAGCCTGGACAATATCTTCGTTATCGCTTTGATTTTTGCTTACTTTAAAGTGCCGGCAATTTATCAGCATCGTGTGTTGTTTTGGGGAATTCTCGGGGCGCTCGTCCTGCGTGGTATTATGATCGCTGCCGGTGCAGCACTGATTCAACGGTTTTCCTGGATGATTTATGTGTTCGGTGGATTTTTGATTCTCACAGCCGTCAAAATGCTCATAGCCCGTCACGACAATCTGGAGCCGGATAAAAATCCAATCGTAAAATTGGTGCGGCGATTGTACCCGGTCACGAGTGAGTTTGATGGCCAGCGATTTTTTACAATGAAAAACGGCCAACGTGTTGCCACGCCGCTATTCATCGCTCTGATTGTTGTTGAAAGCAGTGATGTGCTCTTTGCGGTCGATTCAATCCCGGCCATTTTTGCCGTGACGCTGGATCCGTTCATTGTATTCACCTCCAATGTTTTTGCCATTCTTGGCCTGCGGTCACTTTACTTCGCCCTGGCTGCTATGATGGAAAAATTCCGTTACTTAAAAATGAGCCTGGTGTTTATTTTGGCGTATGTCGGAGTGAAAATGCTGCTCTTGCATTATTTTCCAATTCCGGCTTTGGTCTCGCTGAGTATAATCGGTGGCATTTTGCTTGTAGGGATGCTCGCATCGATGTACGGACACCGGCTGGATACAGCGCGTCTGGCTGCTCCGTCTTTGGATGAATCAGACGTACCGACAGGGAAATGACAGGTTAAAAATTAATCAAATGAAGATTTATAGAAGGTGCAATCTGTATTGCAAACAGATTAACTAACAAAAACTGATTAGCCTAAGAGAATTTCATAAAATGAACTGAACACATAGCTTGATCAAGTTTAGAAAAGAAACCGGAAGTGATTATATAAATTTGAGTAATGGAACTTGGAACTGGAGGATTGGATGAATATGGGAGAGCTGAAAAGTCTGCGGAAATTTCTAATTCTTACGTATAGTGCTTCATGGGTGGTATGGTTTTGTGCAATGAGTCTCAACCTGCCTGATGTTCCAAATGGTATCCTCATTCTACTAGGTGCTTTTATGCCATCGATAATGGGTACTATCCTGTCAACTCACAAAAAAAATGATGAACTTAAACGAGATTTTTGGCACCGTGTAGTCAGTTTTAAACGAATTGGTTCAAGGTGGTTTTTGTTGATTGTTGGTTTTTTTGCGGTCAACTGGATTGTAACAATTCTAATTTACGGAATCGTTGAGGATGGATTGCCAGAATTTACAAACACTATCCATATCCTTACGAATCCAGTTGCAATTGTTGGTTTTACAATTATCCAAATATTAGGTGGTCCACTCGCGGAGGAGCTTGGTTGGCGTGGATATGCTCTTGATATTCTTCAGCAAAATTGGTCAGCTCTGACGTCGAGTCTTATACTTGGTCTGTTTTGGTCGGTATGGCATCTCCCCTTGTTTTTTGTAAAGAATACTTCACAGATATCGATGGGATTCGGGACTACGCTTTTCTGGCTCTGGGTAGTCGGTGTATTTTCCACATCGGTATTTATAACATGGATATATAACAATACGAATCGAAGTATCCTGGGGGCAATACTAATTCATTTGATAGGAAACTATATAAATGCCCTTATCGGGAGTGATGTTCCAGCAGACAAAGTGGTTTTTGGTAACATCGTATATACAATGGTGTCCCTGGTTCTCGTTACGTTGATAGTGATGTTTTTTGGGCCTAAAAACCTCATACGGCTACCGAAAGGGAATATATAAACGACATGGGTTGTGTATGAACATGCCCTTTAATAATAATTTGGAAGTATCCGGTAATTCGTAACGCCTGGTGCTTGACACATGGAAAACAGATGAAATCCAATAAAAAATCACTATCTCAAACAGACCATACAAAATTAGCAGAATACGTCGGCAAATTCAACGAGCTCAAATCCGTTTTTGATAGCCTGCCCGATGGCATTGTCGCTATTCTGGATGAGGAGATGAGAATAGCCACAGCAAACCGGGCCATCTCTGAAATGCTCGAAATGCCATTGGATGAGATAATTTGTTGTGATGTTGCTGAAATTTTGGAAACACGCTTTCCGGGGGTGCATAAGGTCATCAAACAAACGTTGAAAACGAGAACAGGCGTTCGGCACTATACAATTGAAAAGTTGTCGCCGGACGGCGAAAACA
>QQUM01000493.1 GCA_008501545.1 Calditrichota bacterium | reverse complement strand
CAATCCTGAAGAAAAAGCCAGTTCCGGTTTACAGGAAATGGTTTTGCTCTACCCTGGCGCAATTCATCAGGCACCGGGTGGTCAATTCAGTTTTACACCGTTGCTGAAGTCGAGTCCCTACGCCGGCGCCTTGCAATACAGCCAGCTCGTACAGCGCAGTTTCTTTGGAACACAGCTCGTAAGTCGTGGTCACCGTCGTCGTCCGGCAGGACATGACTATACATTTGCGGCGCAAATCAAGGGCGAATCGGTCAACCCTGAACTCGTGCTGGATTCAACAAAAACCAACGCTGAAGATCAAATAAAAACAGTCAATGCCATCGTTATTGCTGATCTCGACTTTATCTCGGATCAATTTTTTGAAATCCGCAAGCGTGGCTTTGAAAACCTGAATTTCGATAACGTCACTTTCTTTCTCAACTGCATGGACATGCTGGTTGGTGATGAATCCTTCGTCGATCTGCGCAAACGCCGTGTCGTTCACCGCACGCTGGAAATGGTTGAATCGCAATCGAAACGCTTCATCGAACAACGGCGAAAAGATGAGGACGAAGCCGAAGCACAAGCGCAAGTGGCGCTGACGGAGGCCCAGTCGCGACTCGATCAGAAAGTTGCGGAAGTGCGTAATCGCCAGGACCTTGATGCGCAGCAAAAGCAGATCATGGCACGCAACCTGCAGGAAGTGGAAAATCGCAAATTCGAGGCATTGAAAGCCAATATCGAAGCGGAAAAGCAAGCGCAGATTGCAGTCAGTAAAGAAAATATGGAAGCAAACATTCGCGCAATTCAAAGCTCGATCAAAACATTTGCTGTAATTTTTCCACCCATTCCCGTGCTGATCATCGGTATCTTTATTTTTATGCGCAGAAAACGCCGTGAAGACGAAGCCGCTGTTGCTGCGAGAAAATTAAGGAGTTAAAAAAAATGACAGA
This sequence comes from Calditrichota bacterium, assembly GCA_008501545.1. Classification (GTDB taxonomy): domain Bacteria; phylum Zhuqueibacterota; class Zhuqueibacteria; order Zhuqueibacterales; family Geothermadaptataceae; genus Bioreactorimicrobium. The sequence goes on along the minus strand of QQUM01000493.1, from coordinate 3,233 downwards.
GATAAAGAAAACAATAATTTGGGCCTGTGTCGCCGCAGCTGCTGCCTTGCTGGCGTTTATCACAACACCCGGCACACCCCAGCCCGAAGCATTTTACGACAAAGGTGAAGTGTTTTTCCCCGATTTTCAGAATCCCAATGAAGCGGCATCCCTTGAAGTGATCGAATATGACGAAGACACCGGGAGCGCTGTTCCATTCAAGGTAGAAAACAACGGTGGCGTGTGGACAATCCCTTCCCACCACAACTATCCTGCTGACGGTAAAGACCGCCTGGCAAAAACGGCCGCTGGTGTCATCGGGATCACCAAAGATGATTTCCGCTCCGACGCTGTTGCAGACCGCGTTGCCTGCGGTGTCATCGATCCACTGGATGAAACGGAAGCTTCGATGGCCGGTCGTGGCAAGCGCGTCACCTTGCGTGGTCACAGCGGCGAAGTGTTGGCGGATTTCATCATCGGCAAAGAAATTGAAGGTGCGGAGAATTACCGTTTCGTGCGCATTCCCGACGAAAAACGAATCTACGCGGTAAAGATGGATATCGATTTGTCAACCAACTTCGTCGATTGGATCGAAAAAGATTTACTTGAAGTAGACAAAGAAAAATTGAAAAAGGTTGTGCTCAAAGATTACTCCATCAACGAACGCTCCGGTGTTGTCGACCAACGCGATGAGATCGTTCTGACGAAAGATGGCAGTGATTGGAAGATCGACAAATTGCGGTCCAGCCAGGAAATGGATTCACCCAAGGTCACTGAGTTTATGACCGCTCTCGATGGACTGAACATCGTTGGTGTACGCCCGAAACCCGAAGGTTTGTCAGCCAGTCTGAGCAAAGATACCGGTGCTGGTGTTTCCATCACCCAATCGGATGTGATGTCACTGCAAAATAAAGGGTATTATTTCAGTCGCGATGGCCAATTGCTTTCAAATGAGGGTGAGTTATCCGCGACGACTGATGATGGTATTGAATATACGTTGCGGTTCGGAGAAATCGTCTATGGATCGGGTGATGATGTATCGGCCGGTTCATCTGAAGCCGGATCGAACGATGCTGGCCCCGGAGAAAACCGCTATTTATTTATTTCCGCACGATTTCTGCCTGGCATGTTTCCCGAGCCAGCAAAACCGGCCAACATGGCATACCAAACCAAAGCCGACAGCTTGTGGGAAGCACAAGACCATGAAAACAAGCGTCTGAACGACGAGCATGCGAAATGGCAACAGAAAGTTGATGAAGGCAGAGAAACGGCCGAGGCACTCAATCACCGTTTCGCTGAATGGTATTACGTCATTTCTTCTGATTCCTTTGGCAAACTGCACAAAACCCGCAGTGATTTTGTAAAGAAAAAGGAAGAAGATAAGGAATAAAGTGTGTGTGCTTGATCAGGCGATACGCCCTGATCAAGTGTTCAAAACGGAAAAGCAGGTTTGGAATCAAGCCTGCTTTTTTTGTGTCTGCTACATTTTGAATGATGTGGTGTTCAAAAGATCGTTCAGAAACCAAATAAAAAATTTGAATATTTGTGTCATTCATTCTATCTTCTATTTCTTGAATTTATTGGAGAAATCATGAAGGTGGTGTTGCATTGGTAACATTGACAGTGAAAAATATTCCTGATTCACTTTATGAAAAGTTGAAAGAAGCTGCTCAAAGAAACAACAATAGCCTTAACGATGAGATTATTAAACGCCTCGAATGTGCGCTCAATCAAAATACGAGCGATTCGGAAGATTTTCTACAAAAGGTTCGCGAACTTCGAGCGTCCATTCATGCACCATTACTCACAGATGAAATCTTGAGAGCTATACGAACTGACAAAAGGATGTAAAATGAACCTAAATTTAGCCAAAAAAATCGCACTCGTCACCGGCGGCAGCCGTGGTATTGGGCAAGGCATTGTGGAAGGACTCGCGTCGGAAGGGTGTACCGTCGTCACCTGCGCCAGAAACGAGGACCAGTTGCAATCGTCTGTCAAAGAAATGCAGGAAAAAGGCTACGATGTGAGCGGTATTGCGACGGACATTACAGAAAAAGGCGCCGCCGATGCGCTCATCGAACATGTCGTGGCACAACATGGCCAGATCGATGTGCTGGTGAACAACGTCGGTGGCAACCAGCGCGGCGAATTCGATACACTGAGCGATGAAAACTGGGAGGATTTGCTCAATCTCAACCTGACTTCACACATTCGCGTCAGCCGTGCTGCTGTGAAAAACATGAAAGAACACGGCAGCGGATCCATTGTTTTTATCGCCTCGATTTTTGGTCGCGAAGCCGGTGGCAAAGGACTTTCTATTTACAATACAACAAAATCCGCCATGATTAGTATGGCGAAAATCATGGCCATAGAATTAGCCGGACAAGGCATTCGGGTGAATTCCGTGGCGCCGGGCAGTATTCGTTTCCCCGGCGGCAGCTGGGACAAGCGCTGCATACAGGATCCGGAGGGGATGGCGAAATTCACCGAACAAAATCTGCCGCTCGGCCGTTTTGGCTCGCGGGAAGAAGTGGCCAATGTCGTAGCATTTCTGGCGTCAGAAAAAGCCAGTCTGGTCACCGGTACCTGCATCAACGTCGACGGCTGCCAGTCGAAGTCGTTGATTTGATTTTTAAGTCAAAGGCAAGTCGATGAAAATGAGAGCGTGTTTGGTTATATTAAAAAACCAGCGAGAAATTTTATTGATTCGACGCAAAAAAGGGGAAAACGAATATTGGGTTTTCCCCGGTGGTGGTGTTGAAGCAGGCGAAACGGCAACCGAGGCTGCTGTCCGTGAAGCGCAGGAGGAACTTTCGCTTGATATTTCTCCCGGTCCAGTGCTTTTTGAACTGACAAACCTGGGACGCAAAGAAATCTATTTTCTGGTGAAAAAGTATTCCGGTACAATCGCCCTTGGTTCAGGACCTGAGCGTAAACGACAAAATCAAACAAATATGTATGAATTTCATTGGATAGCACAGGAAGCAGTCCAGGATATAAATCTCAAACCATCGGTGGCTGTGCTCAAATTATTACAATGCGAATTATCCAAATGGCGTTAACATTTTTAAAAAAAATGTATCGCTTTCCCTCAATACGCTACTTGCTTCTTTCGCATGATTCGCGTTTTTAATGTTTCTCTTTCCTACGCAACGCCAAATTACCTCCAAGCCAACCCATCGGTAAATATGCACCGACAAGATCAACCACCGCAAACCAGAGTGGCGAAGGCAGCATAAAAACATTCATAATTC
>QQUM01000081.1 GCA_008501545.1 Calditrichota bacterium | reverse complement strand
CGAATTGCCGGAGGAGATCAAGCGATACGACCGCAAAGCTGTCGCCAATCTGCCGCAAGTCCTGGCGGAGGTGGATTTTGAGGTTTCTCGTGAGTAACCCGTATATTTTACCAACACACGAATAATTTCGTACTCGTACTCCTGCTCCTACTCGTACTCCTGCTCGGTTTTTAAAAGCGCGAGTACGATTACGAGCACGAGTACGAGTAGGAGAGAAAAAGAGGAGAATAAATGCAGTACCCGATACCAGCCGTTCGGTTGTTTGTAAAAAACGATGCCGGTAAAGTCTTGTTACTAAAACGCGCCGCTGCTTCAGTAGGCGGTTCCGGCTGGTGTCTGCCCGGCGGCAAAGTCGATTTTGGCGAGACGATAGCGCAAGCGGCAAAAAAAGAATTGTTCGAAGAAACCAACCTCAAGTGCACCGCACTGCGCATTCTCTTTTACCAGGACAGCCTGCCAACTGAAACGCTGAGTGACCATTACATCAATTTTTATTTCGAAGCGGATGCTGAGGGGAAGTTGCGGTTGAATTCGGAGTCTGAAGATTTTGCATGGATTGGTGAAAAGGAAATGACGAATTATGCTATATTATTTCGCAATGATGAGGCGTTGAGGAAGTATTTTGAGTAATTGTCATAAATGTCAGTTGTCTTTCAGTTTGTTTACTTGAAAAGAAAATTTGAGAGATTAACAATGTCACAAGATCAAATCAAAAAAATCACCATCGCCGGCGACATCACCATCGACTGGAACATCGCGCGCATAAAAAAAACGCGGGATGCCCGACACACGTGGAATGCCTATGACCGCACGCGGGCGATTTCACAGCCCGGTGGGGCTGCCATGCTTGCCGATCTGCTCAAAGCCATCGTGAAAAATCTCAAAAAGAATCATGACCTGGAGTGTGAGCTCGATACCCTTACAGGTATCCCAAGGAAATTAAATCCGGAGCTTGGGCATTTTCACCATTCCTATGCCACCTGGGCGCCTTTTCCGTTAGATTCACGCAAGGAAAAGGACGGTTATGTTTGGCGGGTGGCAGAGTTCCTTGGCTTGGACCGGAACTTAGATGGGAAACCCAAATCGAGAGCAGTTTCACGAACAGCTGCAGACAAACCTGCATCCGACCTCCTGATCATCGATGACGCCAACCTTGGTTTTCGGGAAACCGGACAAGCCTGGGAAGAATTGCTTACCACGTCGGCATCCACGGAATGGATTTTATTAAAAATGGCGCGTCCGGTAGCCAACGGTGCACTGTGGGAAAAATTACAGCAGGAATACGCGAATAAACTCATTGTCGTCATGACCCTCGACGACCTGCGCCGTTCCGAAGTGCGCATCAGCCGCAAATATTCCTGGGAACGCACCGCCGAAGACCTGCTCTGGGCATTTTCCTACGGCAATGCCTTGCAGGCGCTCCGTCGCTGCGCCCATGTCATTGTTTCTTTCGACACGGCCGGCGCCTTTCACTTCGCCCGAAAAGGAGAAACATTTGAAGCACGCTTGTTTTATGATCCGGCAGTAATCGAAGGGGAATGGGGGAGTGAACACAAAGGCCACATGATTGGATTTACCTGCTGTTTAACCAGTGCGATCGCACGGCAGGTTTTGTTAAACAGCGCGAAACCGAAGATCGCAACAGGCATTCAAAGTGGCGTTCATGCAATGCGCTATTTGCAAAAGTTTGGTTACGGGCCCTTTGAGCGCGATTTGGCAAAAATTAAACTCAAGTTTCCAACAGCTTCGCTGGCGGAATGTATGCGTGAAGACGACCCGCCACTTGAGCAAATTTCCATCCCGTCATTCGGTGAAGAAATCGGTGGAGAATCGTCCCGAACGGTTGGTAACAACTGGACAATCCTCGGCGCATTACAGCAGAATCGTCCGATTGAAGATATTGCAACACGCATCGTCATCGACGGCCTCGATGCTGTATTGCCGGGAGTACCAGTCGGCCGCTTTGGCAAGATGGTCACGGCTGATAGAGCCGAAATTGAAGCGCTCCTCAGCGTCAGCAGCGTGATTCGGGAATATTGCCATCGTCCCCCGAACCGGCCGCTTTCAATCGCTGTTTTCGGCCCGCCGGGATCGGGGAAATCTTTTGCCGTGCAACAGGTGGCGACCTCCCTGCAGAACGTGGAGACGGCAACGCTGACGTTCAATCTATCCCAATTTACCGATGCGGAAGAATTGCTGGCCGCTTTCCACCAGGTCCGCGATGTTGTGCTCAGTGGTAAAATGCCGCTTGTTTTCTGGGATGAATTCGATGCTAATCTCGATGACCAGCAACTTGGCTGGTTGCGCTATTTCCTGTCTCCCATGCAGGATGGCACGTTTCAGGATGGCCAGATCACCCATCCAATCGGCCGCTGCCTGTTCATATTTGCCGGTGGCACCAGCGGCAATTTTGAGGAGTTCGGGACTAAACTTTCTGAAACCGAAAGAAAATCTGCAAAAGTGCCGGATTTTATCAGCCGTTTGAAAGGGTACCTGAACATTCCTGGTATCAACCAGCAGGACAGGACAGCAACTTCCGGTGCAGCGGATCCCTTTTATCAGATTCGTCGCGCCATTATGTTGCGTTCTACCTTTGAGCGTGAAGTACCACAAATCTGCCACTTGAACGGCAAGGCAAAAATCATTGATATCGATGCGGGCGTGCTGCAGGCTTTTTTAAATGTTGGCGATTACAAACACGGCGCCCGTTCCATGCGTTCAATTGTTGCCATGAGCAATCTTGCTGGTAAAACCCGGTTCGAGCGCTCCTGTCTGCCAGCGGAGTCCCAACTTGATGTCCATGTGAACGGCAAGGAGTTTATGGCGCATGTATTCCGCCTTGAACTGACTGATGAACAGATATTAAAACTGGCAACTTTCGCCAATGCAAAATTTCAGTCAGTGAATGGCGGTGAGGCAAACGAAGAATCGAGAAGTATGACGACCATCGAAAAATTTAACCAACTCTCGGATGATGAAAAAGCGCAGAATATCGGTGTTATTCGGGATATCGAAAATAAACTGGCACGTATCGGTTATGTCATGGCACCCATGCAGGTCAACACAATTTCACCAATCTTCACGCCCGGTGAAATTGACAAATTAGCCGTTGACGAGCATGAGCGCTGGATGCAGGCGCATGTGGCCAACGGATGGCAGTTTTCGGAGACACGTGACGATGAAAATAAATTGCACCCCTGTCTGGTGGGCTGGGAAAAACTCCCGGATGATGAAAAAGAAAAAGACCGCCTGTTTGTGCGCATGATTCCTGAAATTCTTGCAGCAGCAGGTTTTACAATGGTGAAAGTTTAAAATTCCTATGCTTATTTTTCTAACACGCTTTTGGAAACAAATTCTGGTTGTCCTGGTTTTTTGCACGTCGTGGACAGCGTTCATGCATTCAACAATGCTGGTAGACGCCCCACCGTGGCGGCAACTGCAGGCGTTTTATCTGTCTGTCGATTTGTTCCTTTTCGGTGGGCAGGATACCGGTTTTCCAAGAAGTGATTCCACAGCTGTCGTTTATGTGCTGTGGATTTGCTATTTCCTTGCCCCGCTGCTCACTGTCAGCTTTGTATTTCAGCTAATTCAGGAAAATCTGCTCAGTCGATTATCGCCATTCATGCGGAATCATATCATTCTATGCGGCATCGGCCGGAATGGGAAATTAATTCACGAATTGGTGAAGGCAGGCAAACGACGAGGGGATAAGATCGTACTTATTGAAAAGAATGAGAATAACGCCATTAGTGATGAACTGGATACGGACTGGCGAACCTGGTGGTTAAAAGGCGATTTTACACTCAAGCCCATTCTGGAGAAAGCACGTGTTCGCAAAGCACGGCAAATCATCTTCACAACCAACAATGATTTGGAAAATCTCAATGCTGTGGTTCGGCTGAAAGAATTTGTTCCTGAGTTAAGCCAGCTCAAAATTTCGTGTCATATAAACAACCTGAGCTTAATGGCCAATTTCAAAACCACTCTTTTTAAAGAAAAAAAGTTTCGTGATGTCCATGTGTTTAACGGTTACCGTTTGGTGGCAAGACAATTATATGCGAACTGGCTGGAAAAAAAGCATTTTGATGAAAATGGGAATGTGTGCGTTATTATTGGTTATGGTGGTTTCGGGAGCATGCTTTACAAAACGATCAGTGAAAACAGTGCA
>QQUM01000620.1 GCA_008501545.1 Calditrichota bacterium | reverse complement strand
TTTTATTTTATAATGAAAAAGTCGAAGCAGCAACGCTGGCATTTCCAAAGGGAATATTAGCAAATCTTCTGCACATTTTTGAAATGATTGAGGAATTTGGTCCCGCCCTTGGGAATCCATACACAAAGACACTTGGAAATGGTCTTTTTGAAATCCGGGCAAAAGGAAAAGAAGGGATAGGACGATCACTTTTTTGCACAATTAAAGGAAAGAAAGTAATCATTTTGCATTCGTTTATCAAAAAATCACAAAAAATATCCCAAAATGAATTGCAGCTTGCGCGAAAGCGTTTAAAGGAGGTGAATAAATGAAGCAGCCAACTTTTAAACAATTCAGAGAAAAGGCGTTACTTGATTCTGATGTCAAGAAGGAATACGATTCGCTTTCTGCAGCTTACGAATTGCGAAAAAATTTAATCCGGCTTCGTAAGCAGGCCGGACTCACACAAGAAGAGCTCGCAGTAAGGCTCAATACACGAAAAAGCAATATTTCACGGCTGGAGAATGTCCATTCCAAAATTTCACCGAAATTGTCAACCATCGAACAATATGTGAAAGCAATTGGCTATGACATCGAAATCAAATTTGTTCCCCATCGAAATTAAGTAAACCAGATTTCATTCTATACGCCTAAAACCCGGTATTTTTTATTTCCCATCAGCCTTCTCCCTCGCCATCTTTTCCCTCAAAATCGCTTTCCCCACACGAAAACTTTGCACCAGCGGAATATTCGACGGACAGACGTAGGAGCAGGAACCGCATTCCATGCAATCCATGATATTGAGATTGAGCATATCGTCGTAGTGGACGGCGCGAGCGAGGGCGCCCATTTGGGTGGGATTCAAATAGACTGGACAGGCATCAACGCAGCGCATGCAGCGGATGCAGGGGTATTCTTTTTTGTGCACCATCTCCCGCTCGGTGAAAAACACCACGCCGGAAGTGCCTTTGGTGATTGGAATATCAGTCGTGCGCACGGAATTGCCCATCATTGGGCCGCCGAACAGAATTTGCCGCACGTCGTCGGTCATGCCGCCGCAATGGTCGATCACGTGGGACAAGCTCGTACCAATGGGCACGAGCAAATTGCGCGGTCGTCGGATACCGGGACCGGTCACCGTCACCACCCGTTCGATCACAGGCTGATTATATTTAAACAAATCCCCGATCGCTGCGACGGTGCCAACATTGTTGACCACAACATGAATATCGATGGGCAGTTTGCCACTGGGAATTTCCTTGTGCAGCACGGCTTCGGTGAGCATCTTTTCCGCGCCTTGCGGGTACTTGGTTTCCAGCGGCACGATTTCAACCGGCAGGTCTGCGGGAATCATGCTTTGCAACTTGGCCAGGGCATCGAGCTTGTTGATCTCTGCACCCAGGTAGGCGCGTTTTGCACCGAGAATTTTCATGGTGATACGGGTGCCGAGAAAGATCGCTTCCGGTTCCTCCAGCATCACACGGTGGTCGCTGGTTAAATAAGGCTCGCATTCCGCAGCGTTGAGCATAAAAAAATCAACACGCTTGCCTTCGGGGATACTCATCTTCACATGAGTTGGAAATGCTGCGCCACCCAGTCCAACAAATCCACCGTGCTGGATTGCACTCAGCAGTTCCGCCGGTTCCATGTTTTCCCAATCGGTTGAATGCTCGTCATATAGCTGTTGTGCCGAATAGGGATCGCGTTTAATGATGATCGAATCCACCATGCGGCCGGTGGGGTGGGGCCGGGGTTCGATTGCGACAACTTTTCCTGTAACCGAAGCATGCAGCGCCGCTGAAACAAATCCGCCGGGTTCCGCAATGAGTTGTCCGCGGACTATTTTTTCGCCAACGTGCACGACAGGTTTCGATGGCGCGCCGAGATGCTGGCTGAGCGGTAATACGTATTCATCCACCAATGCTATGCGTTCGATGGGTTCCGTACGTGTGAGTTCTTTGAAATCACCCGGATGCACACCGCGGTCAAAGGTTTTGTTTGTAGGGCTGAGTAGGTTGAACATGGTTTGGTCTGGATTTCATTTAAAATGTTCGTCGCCATGAAAATTTTAATAGAACACGGATTGAGCGGATTTAACGGATTAAAACGGATAGGGTCAAACCAAGTAAGAATATTTCTTGACGCCTTATCCACACGATAATTTTTCAACAATACGAATAAGAAGAAATCCGTGAAAATCCATTCAATCCGTTCCATCCGTGTTCAAAAACTCTGCACAGCTTCGAGATGGGTCAGGGGATATTCCCTGACCCATCTTGATGATTATCCGTGTTCAAAAAACCTGTAAAGGTTTAGACTTCTTCACTTTTTGCTTCCACAATACCCGCCAAAAACGCACGCAGGGTTTCCTGAAAGTCAGGGCTGCCGGGCGCATAGCCGCTCAGGTGTAACAACTGGCTTTTTAGCTTTTCATGCATAACCTGATCACTTTGTTGTTCCAGTTGTAAAATGCGGTTTTCCAGTTCCTGTTTTTCCACTGCAGAAAATGTGTCCGTGGCAGGCGCTGGTTCTTGCGACTTTTCGGCGCTCAGTTGTTGTGCCTGCAATTTTTGCAGCAATTGCCAGAATTTACCAGTTTGCTTGCACAGACGGACAACACGTTCGCTTACAAGCGAAATATGCAGTTTTTGTTGGCTGTCGAGCATGCGAATGGTGCCCGTGAGCCCGGTTCTGTCTTCCGGCGCTAATTGCAGGTAATCCGTCAATGCAACATGATCCTCGTTCAAGCTGCTCTGGGAAATTTCTTCAAATTCAGCTTTAAATTGCGGCCACAACCACAGGTAATGCGCCGGTGTCAGTTTTTCGGAAATCTGTTTCAGAATGCCTTCTCTTGTGCGTTGAATCCACTGCACTTCCACCCACGCCTGATCCGCTTGCGGATTGGCAGAAATATCCAATCCCGGCAAAATTTTATCGTCATCCTGTGCTGAAGCAGAGAACAAAGGTGCAAAGCGGGAAGCAATTGCAAAACCGGCAGCATCGACCGCATTTTTCTTATTGAAAATCGGCGTATTTATTTGCATCACTGCAGGGCCAGTTGCATTCATGCAGGAAAAGGCATTGCGCAACAAGTGCTCCGCATCCCCGATCCCAGCTTGCAAAACGTGGGCATTGTTAAGAAATCCTGCAGTGAAAACGGTATGGGACGGACTGAGAAAAGAGCCGCTCATTTGGGCCGGTTCAGCATCGAGTAATACAACTTTTACCGGTTTTTTATCCGCTGCTGCGGTGAGAATTGCGTTGAATTCATCAGTCCGACCCGCATCCGGCAGGACACAAATGACCGGTGGGCACCATAATTTTTCTTCATCACTAAAATCATCCCATTGCAGTTGTGTTGTTGCGAGCAAGCGGCCCTTTGACAATAAATTTTCTGCGTTACGAATGGTGAGGAAAGTATCACTCATTTGCTGCACCAGTCCGGCGAACAGACCATTTACAGCAGTGACAGTCGCAGCCGGTTGCACCTGCAACCATGGCGATTTGATGTTGTTGTAGGGGAAATCTGCCACATCCACGCGTTCATCGATGGCGAGAATGGTATTCGCACGGCCAAAGCCATTGGCACCGTTTTCGTATGTCGTCAGCACCTTGTTCAATGCATCTCTGGCGTTGATGAGTTCACGAATTTTTTCAGCATCCGGTTCAGGATTTTCACGAATAGCGGCCAGGTTGGCAGCATTCAACGGTTTGTCCGGATTTTCCAGCAATTCATCCAGTCGCTGGGCATAGGACTCAAAATTGTTGATCTGGCTGGCGCTGCTGACATCACCCTGGATTTTCGTTTCCAGTTGCTTCTGTACATCCGTGATTTTTACAGTCAATTTCGCAACTTTTTGCTGCATCGTGGTTTCCAAAGCTACGGTGAGCAATTGCAATGCAGTTTGACGGCCGTCGCCACTGTTGGCACCGCTGGCTGGTAAAATTGCGGCGCGAACTTTTTTGTTCAATAAACTATGTAAGCTGTTTTCTTCAAGGTGCAACTCATGCAGTTCCACGGATGGCAAAGACCACAGGAATTCCCAGTTTTGCTGTGCCTGTTTCAGGACTTCCGCTGTTGCATCGACTTCTTCCGCAGCATTTTCCGGTAGGCGGGCGATGAGTTGTGAACTTTCGTGGCATTCCAGCGGATTGATCGTGGGGATCAGCACCCGGCCACTGCCTTTGGCCTGCTTCTCT
>QQUM01000205.1 GCA_008501545.1 Calditrichota bacterium | reverse complement strand
ATTTTTCCTCCTGCAGGCATTTCCCGGATTACCACACGCATTTTTACAAATCGTCCACTTTCCCATCGCCGGAATTGGCATTTACATGTTTCTCCGGGAAAGAAAAACGACTTTCATTCCTGCCATCGTCAGCGGGATTGCGTTTATGTTTGCACCACCGATCATTGCCGTAATAGCCAGTGGCCAGGCAATGAAAATTATATCCATAACATATCTCCCCCTGGTTTTATGGGCGGCGACTCGCTTTCTTCGGCACCAAACCTGGATGAATTTTGCCTTCGCGGCTGTAGTTTGTGGTTTGCAACTACAGGTCGGTCACGTGCAAATTGCTTTATTTACCTGGATGATGTTATTTCTTTATCTGCTTTTTTTTCTTTACGCCCTCATTCGCGAGAAAAATCTAAAACGAACGGGTATTCTGTTTATCTCATTTTTGGGTTTGCTGCTCGCAGCCGTTTGCCTGGGCGCGGTTGAACTTTTTCCGCTCTACGAATACCTTCCACATACAACCCGTGGTGGATTTACCCTTTTAACCCAACATCCGGAATTCGTACATAGCAGTTTCGAACAGGCTACACAGTGGTCTTTTTCGTTGAAAGATTTCTTCACGTTCTTTCTGCCATTTTTATTCGGTGATACGAGTGGATCGATATATTTGGGTTCCTTGCCTGCTGGTGCCTTCCCAAATTACAGTGGCATTCTGGTTTTGCTTCTCGCCCTGGTCGCACTCATCTTTCGTCGCAAAGAATTGCTGATTGTCTGGCTTGGCACATCTGTATTCCTGGCATTTCTGCTTTCACTGGGTAAGAATTTCTCGTTTTTTTATAAGCTGTTTTACAACAATGTGCCTTTTTTCAATTCATTACATCATCCGGTTGCCGCATTGGTAATTGTTTATTTTGGCCTCGCAGCATTGGCTGGCTTAGGCTTACAGTACCTCATTTATACAATAAAAAAACTCCTTCAGGAAAAGAAAGACCTCAGTCAAATTGCAAGAAAAGTTGCTATCGCACTGTACATCGTATTCGGTTTTGCGTGCGTGCTCACAATACTCAAAGGTGTTCTGCTGAATCTTGTTCAAAATTGGAACCCGGATATCCTGTTGGATGCGAACGGCTTGCGCCTCTTGCGAGGTCAGTTCGAACAGTTTTATGCAGATTACTGGTTCATGACGATGTGGATCTGTGGGGGATTCTTGTTTTTTTATTATGCATTAAAAGCAAAAATAAGCCGCAATGGCTTTGCGCTTGGCATCCTTTTGATCGTAATCGCTGACTTGTGGCATGTGGATTATAAGCTGAATAAAACTGAAAACCCGGTTGATGTAAAATCGCTTGTGGAAAATGATCCGGTTCTAACTCAATTAAAATCTGACAGTACACTTTTCAGAGTTTTTCCGGCTGGTGATTATTTTAATGATACACGGCTATCGGCTATTGGTATTCAATCACTTGGTGGATCACATGCTGCGAGAATGCAAACATTTACGGAATTTATTGATCGAACCGGACTCGCCACCAATTACATACAAAAATTCCATCCCGAAAATGATGACCAGGAGGAAGCGGATTCATTCACGCTGCAACAACAGCACGAAATCCTGGCGCAGCACCGAATGCAACAAAAATTACTTAGTTTTCTCAATGTGAAATACATTCTTTCACCACAACCTTTGCCGGAATATGGACTCACTCTGGAAACACAAACGCACAAGTTTATGGGAGATCGGTACGTGCCGTTGCTCCTTTACAAAAACCAGTCTGTACTTCCCCGAGCATTCCTTGTGGGGAAATATGCACTTGCCGATTCAGCGGAGACAATTCCAGAAAAATTAACAGCATTGCTTTTTGAACCGGACAGCACCGTCCTGCTTGAAAAAAAGCCACAAGGCAACCCACAACCGGACAGCAGTGCAGTTTGTGAAATTCGATCCTATACACCAAACAGGATCGATATAAAAACAGAAGCAAAACACGATCAAATTCTCGTTCTCTCGGACAGCTACTATAAGCCCGGCTGGTCCGCCTTCGTCGATGGGCGGGCAACGGAAATCTTGCGGGCGAACCATGCCTTTCGTGCTGTATATTTACCAGCCGGCACACATGAGGTCGTTTTTTCTTTTCACAGCATGGCATTTACTGCCGGATTTTATTTAAGTCTGTTTTCAATTCCTATGCTGATAGGTTGTTTTTATTATGGCTATCGTCGAGCTGAAATAAAAAGCGAATAACTTTTATTCAGGGAACAGACAACAGGACGAAATTAAAAGAGTAATTTGATTGCATAACGGTGTGATAATTTTATATTAGCAGACCGATATTTTTACAGATGAACCGGAGAATGAGATTATGTTAGGCGATATATTATCGAATGAAACGATTATAATGCCTTTGCAAAGCAAAGATAAGAATTCCGTTATTGAAGAACTTGTCAATAAACTCGACGAAACCAAAAAAATAAACAACCGGGAACCTGTTCTTGAAGCCATTCTCAATCGTGAGGCTGTCATGAGTACAGGTGTAGGTGATGGCGTTGCGATCCCGCATGGCAAGAGCGATTCTGCAAATGAACTCGTTGCCGCACTTGGCATCACAGAAGAGCCGTTGGATTTCGAATCCATTGACGATAAGCCTGTGCAGCTTGTCTGGCTCCTTGTTGGACCTCATGGGAAAACCGGTCCCCATTTGAAAGCCTTGAGTCGTATTTCGAGACTCATGCATGACAAAAAATTTCGTAACACAATCATAGCAGCAAATGGACCGGATGATGTGCTCAATTACATCCGCGAAGAAGAAATAAAATATTTTGAGTAGCATGAAAAATATACAGAAAATAAAAGGTACCCAGGACATCCTGCCGGATATTTCTGCAAAATGGCAGTATATTGAAAAAACTGTGCGAACGATCATGCGGCGATATGGCTACAACGAAATTCGCACACCGATGTTTGAAGTCACGGATCTTTTTGCACGCGGTATCGGACAATTGACGGACATCGTTTCAAAAGAAATGTACACCTTCCTCGACCGCAGTAAAAAATCTATCACACTGCGCCCGGAAGGGACAGCCCCCGTGATGCGAGCATACCTGGAGAACAACCTTGGCGAAGCACGGCCTGTGCAAAAACTCTATTACATTTCACCCATGTTTCGTCAGGAAAATCCACAAGCGGGCCGCTTACGCCAATTTCACCAGTTCGGGGTTGAATGCATTGGCCCGCAAGCGCCGGAAGCCGATGTCGAAACGATTATGGTCGGCCTCGATATTTACCGTGAATTGGGCTTGAAAAATTTTACGGTTAAAATTAACAGCGTCGGCGATGCGGAAAGCAGAATCGCTTACAAGGCCCAATTACAGGAATTCCTCAAGCCCAGCTTTGCACAACTTTGTCCTACCTGCCAACAACGCTATGAAACAAACCCGATGCGCATTCTGGATTGCAAGAATGAGGCATGCAATGCACTTATAATGGATGCACCACGAATTCTGGACGCACTTACAAGCGATGCGAGAGCTCACTTTGACAAAGTGTTGGCGCTGCTGGATCAAAATGAAGTAACCTATGAAATTGATCACCGGCTCGTTCGCGGATTGGATTATTACACCTACACCGCTTACGAATTTATTGGTGGTTCGCTTGGCGCACAAAATGCACTTGGCGGCGGTGGCCGTTACGATTTATTAGCCGAAGAAATTGGTGCGAAAAAGCAAACCTGCGCGGTAGGTTTCGCCGCCGGCATCGAACGCCTGATCATGGCAATGGAAAGTGAAAACCTGTTTCCGGAATTACAGGCAGGAGTTGATGTATTCATCGCCACATTTGGTGGCGCAACACAAGATGCAGGTTTTAAATTAGCCCATGATCTGCGCAAACAGAATATCAGTACACTCACCGAACTCATGGGACGCAGTTTAAAAGCCCAAATGCGTGAAGCCAATCGTTCCGGCGCCCGATTTGCCTTAATATTAGGCGAAGACGAATTGCGAACCAGACGAGCATCGTTGAAAAACCTCGCCAACAGCGATCAAAAAGAAGTTGATCTGAATCAAATCGCTGAAGAAATTAAAAGTCAGTTGCAGTCAAACCAAGCTCGATGATCCCCCAATTCCCACATCTTACAAAAGCTGAAATCAGCGAAATCCAAAAATTACAGCGCAAAAAACACCGCCTTGAAAACAAA
>QQUM01000575.1 GCA_008501545.1 Calditrichota bacterium | reverse complement strand
ACTCTGATGCTGCCGTCCGATTGTAACTATTCTGCGAAATTGTATGGCTCCGAGCGCTTAAATTTAAATAAGTTCTTTTTCTATTTATTATCGCCAAAAAACAGAATTCGAATTCCTAATGCAATAAGCAGCAACGGCCAATATGTAAAAATGAAATCCGAAATCCCCCAGATATCCAATCGATCAAGGAGCAGAATAATTCCCAGGATGATAAACGCTATTCCACCGGTTAATACAACCGGATTCGTTTTTGCCTTTTTTGTCATTTATTCCTAACTCCTGCAGCCGAGATTACGCGCTGCGTTTTTCAGCGAAATACGCTGTAATTTGTTCCAGATTTTTTGTGTTTAGTACATCGTCCTTCGTAAGCCATCCCTTGCGCGCAATTCCAATGGCAGAAAACATATCTGCGAATCCAGATGTCCTGTGGGCATCCGGATTGATGCTTAACATGACGCCGGCTTCCTTCGCCTGCCGAATATAGCGCCAATCGAGGTCGTATCGATACGGATTGGCGTTGATTTCAATAACAACGCTGTACTCCTTTGCGGCTGCAAATAATTCCTTATAGTTGAGCGAATAACCTTTCCTGCCAAGTAAAATACGACCTGTTGGATGGGCCAAAATAGTTGCGAACGGATTTTGCATGGCTTTGATAATCCGCTCCGTTGCTTCCGTTTCACTCATTTCCAATTTACTGTGCACGGAGATGACCACATAGTCCAGTCGCGCCAGGATATCGTCAGGAAAATCCAGCGAGCCGTCGGACAAGATATCACATTCGGTGCCATGAAAGATACGAAAATCAGAAAAATTTTCATTCAAATCAGAAATTGCCTGGGCTTGTTGCTGCAGGCGTTCTGGTGTTAAGCCATTGGCATATTGCGCAGCCTGTGAATGATCGGCAATTCCTAAATAGTGCATGCCCAAATCGCGGCAGGCATTGGCCATTTCTTCCAGTGAATTGTGCCCATCACTCCAGGTTGTATGGTTGTGTAATATGCCGCGTAAATCGTTTTTGCTGACAAGGGAAGGTAGTGAATTTTTCTTAGCTGCTTCAATTTCACCTCGGTCTTCCCGTAATTCCGGCGGAATGTATGCCATATTCAGCGCGGAGAATATGGCTTTCTCATCCTTACATTCCTGTGATTTATCTTCATCAGTGAAAAGACCGTACTCGTTCATTTTTAAACCGAGCGTTTTTGCTTCCCGTCGCATCGCTGTATTGTGTTCTTTTGAGCCGGTGAAATGGTGCAGGGTAAATGGAAATTCTTTGTCAGACACGATTCGTAAATCGACCTGCAATCCACCTTCAACAATTACACTGCTTTTGGTAGGCCCATTCGCGACCACCGAATCTACAGCGTCCAAAGAGATGAAAAACTCCATGACCTCGTTCTGGCTGGAATCGAGGACACTGGCTACAATATCCACATCTTTGACAACCTCCTTGGCCCGGCGCAAGCTCCCGCCAATTTCGACGCGGATTACTCTTGGATGATCATGCAGTGCTGATTTTATACTTTCAGCCACTGTGAATGCCGAGATATAATGGTGTTGCCCCTGGTGTTGTTTAATGAATTCAATGCCCTGCAGGATTTTTGTCTGCGTTCGTGTGCCAAATCCCGGTAAATCTGCGATTCGATTTTCCTGGCATGCTGTTTCTAATTCTGATAGAGAAGCAATACCCATTTTATCATAGAGCAGTTTTATTTTTTTACTGCCCATACCTGGAACCCGGAGCATATCAAACAAAGATTCTGGAAATTCAGCCTTCAGGTTTTCGTAATATGGCAGTGAGCCTGTTGTGACCAGCGTGGTGATTTTATCGGCGAGCGCTTTTCCGATTCCTTTGATTTCATTCAGTTGGCCTGAGTCGACCAGCTCAATGATTGTTTCCTCTTTTGCTTTTAGAATTCGTGCACCGTTCGTGTAGGCTCGGCTTTTAAATGGGTTTTCGCCCTTTAGTTCAAGGAGGATAGCGATACGCTCAAGCACTGCAATAATATCAGATTTTTCCATTATACACTTTTAAAAATATATTTAAATAAATTGATGATGAAATGGATATGATTGAAAGGTAAGAAATAAAGGAATTTTGGAAAAAAACGCAATCGGAAAGAGTGGTCAGGCAAAAATTAGAAAATTGAAGAAGCGAAAAATTTTAAGAGTGTAAAACCAAAGGATTGAGAATTAATCATTTCCGGGAGTCACGTTGATTGTTTCAATTTCACTGTATTGCTCTTCAGTGCTCGTAAAGTTTGTAGGTTCCGGTTTTTCTTCAATCGATTTTTGTCGCTGTTCTTCATATTCATTGAAGATTGAGTCAATCTGAATTAAAAGGTCATCTGTTTTTGATTTGCGGTGACTGATCTCTTGATACTGGCCGTTAGCATGGTACTGCTGCAGAACCTCGATTTGTTTTTTTGCAAGATGCAAATTATAGCGTATCCTGTCATGACGATTTTGATCGATATATGTTTCGCTTGGAAATGCCTTCAGCTCGGTGGCGTAACTCGCAAGGCGGGCTTCGATGTTCTGCAATTTATTTTTGCTACTAACGCGTGCATCTTGTTTTCGTTTTTGATATTCTCTGGAGATGTTTTTTAATTGCGATAATGCGTGGTTGATTGTGGATGCAGCGCTTTTGTTTTCTTTGAGTTCGATTTGTGAGTGAGATTTTTCAATAAGAGATCGAATGCTTTGCAGTTCATCTTTTACATAATAAACGGCATCAGAGTTTTCGAGCATATTCAAGCTTGCAACCGCTTCAGAGAGTTCGTCCTTCGTGGAATTCGCGCAAGAATAAAGAATTGAACTCAACAAAATGCCCATTACAAGGCGAATTATGAAAGGGAGTCGAAGTACCATAGGCTTCCTCTCGTTAATAATGGACAGCAGGAACCCAAAATCCTGCAGTAAGAAATGTGTCGATTCGATGCTAGATGCGTGGCATGTTTTTCAAAATTTCTTCATGCTCTCAGCTTGTTTGCTCATACAAAAAACGGGTATTTTTCTAGAACAAACTAATTGGAAGGAATTCAAGAAGATAGCACGCTTTTCAATATAATATGAAAATGCTGTCATTGCAATTAAATTTTTAAAAAAAGATTACCATTTTTTAATATGGCATATTTTTGAGTAAATTTACTAATTCAGTGTAGACTATTTCTGCAGTTTCAGGACCCATGGAATTGCTCTCCCCATAAGGTGAACGTTTGGCACCATAGAGGTAGGGTGGTTCGGTGTCCCATTCGCTTTTTGGAATGATATATCCAACTTCGTCGTTTGCCAATCCAATGATAAATTTGTATTCACCTGGCATGACTTCACGAATCGATGGATTATTTCCTACAGGTACATTGTAATCCTGGCCTTCGGGTGCTTCTATGCCACCATTTACGATTTCCGGATAAATTTCGCCTGGAATACAGGCAAAAGTTACCGGACCGATTGCGAAAGAGGCGATTTCTGATCGTACTTTCATCCAACTCGTCATTGAACGTTGGATGACGCCAAGGGCGGCTCCCAGTCGAAAAAGGGGATTGGCAAGGGGAATCTCTATAGTTTTTGCACGTAAAGTTACACCAGGTGCTGTATCGATGTCACGTGCTGAATCAGCCAATGCTTGAAGACCAAGAATCGCCAATTGTTGTCCCTGAGCACGAATTTTATCAAATGAAGCTGTAGTGTAAACTGTATCCTGAAATGGATCGCGAATCGGAATACCTGGCCGAGTTGTCATTAAGCCGCCGATAGCGCCATTAAGATATACTGCAGTTCCGCCCAAACCGTCATAAACTTTATTATTCCCATCAAAAATGCCAGTTTCAAAGCACTCCCGAACAAAATGTGGAAAATCAGAGCTCAGCATTAAGTTTTTTGACCATAACGTTTCGGGATGATTTGCCCATGCTATCAGTGTTCCCAGCGTCGTATCTGACTCTGTATCAATTGCTTGTAAGATGCGCAAACCCGGATCAAATACTTGAGGCTTACGGGTGTCCTCCAGCATTGGAAGAGATCCGGTTAGGTTTTGCGCGAAGCGTAATTTTGCCGGCCGTATTTTTGAACATGCTGCCCTAATTGATTCCACTGCTTGCGATTTTACATACGCAGCATCCTCCTGCTCAATACCGCTGGTGAAATAGCTGCCTCCCCCCAGACCAAGCCTGTCCACA
>QQUM01000410.1 GCA_008501545.1 Calditrichota bacterium | reverse complement strand
ATGCGCGGTTGGAATATCGAAACGGAACCATTGGCTATTATGACCGACTACTGCAGATTCTTTTTCGGACCGGAACTGGCTGAAAAAGCGGCCAATGGAATTTTCGCCCTGGAACAAAACTGGGTCGGTCCCATCGTAACTAACGGTGGCATCGAAGCGACATTCGCCTATTGGCAGCATCTCGAAAAAGAGAATCCACAATTGGCGAAAAACTGGCGCTGGCAGATGCTGGTGTTACGGGCGTATTACGACACCTACCAGCGACGAAGAAAAATTTACGAGCAAGGGCTTGAAAAGAAATCGAACGCTATTCTTGGTAATGCAAAAGAACGTGGCGCAAAAAAAGCGATGGCGCAGGCATTGGCAATCGTGAATAAAGCGGATTCCGAACCTGTCGCAGAGGATTTATACAAGAAGATCGTGCAGTACAGCGATGATTTGTTTCGCTCGATCGGCTTGCAGACGGATGTGGAAAAATACCAGGCTTCCGGTTCGCAGCGCGGTTGTATTTTGCAGTTTGTCAATTACCCGCTTAACAACCGCTGGTGGCTGGCGGATGAGTTTGAAAAAATTAATGCGGTGGCCTCAGAAGACGAAAAACTGGCACGTCTTGAAATCATTCGCACCTGGGAAAATCCCGGTCCGGGCAGTTATTACGATAACATTTCCAACATCGAAACAGGTACGCGTGTCCTCACAAGCCAGTACGATGCCTGCGATGTCGCCTGGTGGGATGGCGGTTACAGCCGTGCCCGGCTCTCCTCACAGCTCTTTCAGTGGGAACCCGTGCTCGAATACGAGAATCTTGATTTCAACGGGCGGTATATCATTCGTGTCTGCGGCCAGGGCGATGCCCTGCTGCGCGCCGATGGCAAACGGCTGGAGCCCGTATTATACAACAAAGGACTCGGTGAATTTAAAGAATTCGTGGTACCAAAACACATCACCCAGGATGGCAGAATGCGGGTTTCCTTTGATGTGCCCGAGGAATCACACCTGCGCTGGACGCAATTTTCCCATATCTCCGATGTATGGGTAATCAAGCGATAGTCAATAGATTGGGGGCTGTGTCAAAACATGAATCTGTGTTATAAATATTCAAATTTATGAATACGTACAGAATCTATATTGTTAATAATCTATTTCGAAGCATCCTGAGTAATCCCGCGCATTTTGCGGGATGTATCGAAGGGTGCGTGCTCAGGAATGCACCCGCACCTTTCGATACGCCCCGCTTAAAAGCAGCGGGACTACTCAAGATGCTTATTTATGAAATAAACTAAAATCCTGTTAAGTATACGGTTTTTTGTATTTTTATTCACCACTTTGATGTTTTGATACAGTCCCATGTCAAAAAATTTGTATACTCATACTTCATGTATTCATACCGTAATTCGACATTTATATCGAAAGATTCGCTTAATATAATCGCGACAAGAATGTCACGTTACGTGTTTTGATACAGCCCTCACACACAGTCCCAAAAATAATTTCACAAAAGGAGAAAACGATGCTGCGATTTCTAAAGATTCGGTTATTGCATGGTTTCAAAGTGGCGCTCATACTCATCGTAATTCTTGCATCATCCACCTTCGCCAAGCGGCCGGCCTTGAAAAACCGCGCGACGATTAAACCATCCCTGGTGCGACTGCAGCCGTCGGAAAAAACGCAATTCAAAATTGTTATGTTAGCAACACGCCTCATGGCGGCACAATTAGCAGAGTCGGTGCAATGGTCGGTAAACGATATACCCGGCGGCAACAAAGTAATCGGCACGATCGACAAAAACGGGACTTACCAGGCACCTCAACGCATGCCCAGCCCGCGGGAAATTCACATTTGTGCATATGTCGAGGAAGCCGCCAACAAACGCCTCTTTGCCTCCGTCATTCTCGGCGACGGTGAGCCTGAATACACATCGCAGAGCGTTTGGTCTGAGAAATCCAGCGATAAAGAGATGCGCATGAAAGGCCCGCACGGCATCGGGCTCGATAAACATGGCAATATTCTTATCGCTGACCAAACCGCATGGCGAATTTTTCGTTTTTCTGTAGAAGGAAAGTTTCTTGGAGAGATTGGCGAAGGTCCCGGCACCGGCCCCGGACAATTTAAAGAGCCACGGGAAGTGCACATCGATGCCCAAGGCAATATTTGCGTTACCGACAGCAAAGGCGACCGGCCGCGCATTCAGTTTTTCAGTGATGATGGGAAATTCCAGCGCATTTTTGCAGAAAAAGGCCGCGGTCCCGGGCAACTCCTGCGTTCACACGGTATCGGTTTTGATCACAACCAGAACCTGTTTGTCACCGATGTCGATAACATGCGCATGAATGTTTACAGCTATTCGGGTGAATTCCTCTATGACTTTGGTGGCGGTTTTGCCTATGAAGGCATGAATCCAAACGAAATAAATGCGCCGCACGGCGTTTATGTCGATCCCAGCGGTGATGTTTTCATCAACAGTTATTATGGGCCGACACAAAAATATACGGCTGGTGGAGAGGTTCTGCTTGCATTTGCCCACGGTGATCCACCCTACGGACCGGTTTATTTCCACAATATTACTGGCGACAACTGGGGCAATGTGTACATAATGGTTCGAGGTAAAGGCGGTTATCAGGGTGAATTCCAGCGGGATCAAAGCAAAAAGATCAGCATAATGAAATACAACAACAACGGCGATTACATTACCGGCTGGAGTTTCACCGATCCTGAACACGGCGAATCCGATGCCGTTGTGGACGACGAAGGCCGTGTTTACGCGCTGTTTACATCTGCAAAAGAAAAGGGTGTGGAGATATTTGTGCAGGAATAAAAAATGATTGTGCGGTATGTAGTCCAGAGCTTGCTCTGAAAAAACGTGGATCTTTTGCAGAGCAAGCTCTGGACTACGAACCTTAGGTTCTAAAAAGATGCTTATAGCATGACATACCGGGTTCGGAGGATATCCCCGAAATGTCTTGTTGATTCTACGTTATTTCTCAGGTGCGCTGATCACACCGAGAAATCTGCCCATCCAGTAAGGCAACAGGAAGGTGTCACCTGCGCTCAGTTCGCTATTCCGATCGCCACCATCCAAATCGAAAAAATTGTGGTTATGCTTTACGTGCGGCCGTTCATCCGGTGGCAGGACTTCCTTTGTCGTCTGTCCCCAGAAATTCTTTTCCACAAACTCCAGGTCCTTGCGATGGCTGTTCATGCTCTCGAACTCAATTAAATCCATTGGAAATTCCTTTAAATGCCAGACGGATTCCGCAAGATCGAAATCCTTCGCGCCGGTCATTGCATAACAGAAATTCCACAGGGGATTTTTCTCCGGTCGTTCCCACTGCCAGTGATCGCGTATGGCTTCACGGTATTTTTCCTTCAATCCATCGTTGAATGCGTAGGGATACAGGCTCCAGTATGCCAAAAAATACATTTCATCATCGGAGTGATTCCATTCTTCTGACAGCAGTTTGCTCCAGTCGTCTGCATCTGCAGGAGCCCGGCCAATTTTCTCGAATGACCGCATCAGGTTTTCGAGGTAGCCGTGTCTTTCAATGAGTTCGTTGGCTTTGTTTTTAAACAGCCTATTGCCGGTGAAATGATACGCCACCTGTAAAAAGGCAATGATATTCGACGAATAAAGTTTGCGGTCGCCAATCATCGCATCGAAGCGGTTGACGTATTGCGGGTGCCAGCGTCCCCAAAGTGAGGGTTTGCCATTGTAATCAATGAGACACAAATCATTTTCCACGATGTAGGTCATCAGCTCATCAAGGAGTTTCACTGCCCGGGCTCGCCACGGCTCTTCATCACAGTATTCCGCCATCAGCGTCAGTGTAAAAAACTGCCCGACGGTTTGATCACTGCTCGCGGAAGCGCGCCAATCCCATTCCGGATCATCTGCATGACGCCAACTGACCGTTCCCTGATAGCCTTCGTACCAGTAATGATCGACATAATCGCGAAATTCCTGCCTAAACTCATGATAGCCGCGTCGATCGAATGATCGCCCGAAAAGGCCGGGAATACCGTTGATTTGATGAAAACGTTCCAGCGCTTCGAATGCGTCGTAATAATTTTGTTTCGCCTCCTGCGAGCCGGTTACCCTATAACGGAAAAGCTGGCTGCCGAGATACATGCTCGTCCATAAATTATCGCTGTCGGCAACAGGATTCTGTGCAGTTGACAAATCGTGGTTACTCA
>QQUM01000607.1 GCA_008501545.1 Calditrichota bacterium | reverse complement strand
GGCGTATTTCATCAAAGCACTCCTGCGGGCCAGTGAAAGCAACGGTTGCTGCAACCTGAATGGGCGTAAACATGCCGTAATCAAGGTAGCTTTTCATGCGCTGCAGTGCACTGACGATTTTTTTATTTCCCACGCAAAAACCCACGCGCCAGCCGGCCATGCTGTACGTTTTGGACAAGCTGTAAAATTCAACAGCCACGTCGCGGGCGCCTTTGACCTGCAAAATAGAATTGGCTTCATAGCCGTCGTAACAAATTTCTGCATAGGCGAGATCATGGACGACCAGAATTTTATGTTCCCGGGCAAAGTCGACAATCTTTTCGAAAAAGGCCAGGTCGACAGTGGCCGTTGTCGGATTGTTGGGAAAATTCAAAATGATCATTTTCGGATGGGGCCAGGAATTTTTCCATGCTTCGAGTAAATTCTGAAAAAAATCTTCATTTTTACCCATCGGAATGTGTTGAATGAGACCACCGGCAATGATTACGGCGTACGGGTGTATCGGATAGGCTGGATTCGGACAGAAAACCACATCGCCGGGATTGATGATCGATAACATGAGATGCGAAAGCCCCTCTTTTGAGCCGATTGTGGCGATGGCTTCTGAATCCGGATCGAGTTCCACATCGAATTTGCGCTTGTACCAGTCGCAAATGGCAAGACGCAGTTTGTAGATACCCCGGGAAACCGAATAGCGGTGGTTGGTCGGTTTTTGCGCCGCTTCAACGAGCTTTTCAATTATATGGGGTGGTGTCGGCTGGTCAGGATTGCCCATGCCGAGGTCGAGGATATCCTCTCCGGCGCGGCGGGAGGCCATTTTCAGGTCGTTAACAATAGCGAATACGTACGGCGGCAAACGGTCGATGCGTTGGAATTCTTTCACGGCGGTCACTTTTTGTTTTTGTTGGTGATTAAAATAGATGGATATTTAAAGACAGGATTTCAGATAAGTGTTCTCTCATTGCGAACTGACTAGAGTCCATTCGGGAATGTTCGCTTGAGAACGTTCTCGAAGTATGGTTTTCTTGTAGGGTCCGATTCGTTTCTTACAGGATGACAAACGGAAACGTTGTATAAAAAAAGGTGTTTCCGCATGGGCTCTAATGAATACGAAAGTAGCTGCGAATTTTATCTTCAATTAAATCGCGTACCCTGCAAAATTCTGACAAAACAAACGCATCATCACCTTTGGCATCGGATGGATCCTCGAAACTCCAATGCAATTGCTGATGGGTTGCCGGAAAATAGGGGCATGTTTCTTTGGCATGATCACAGACCGTAATCACGTAATTGAAATCCATTTCCATGTACTTGTCAATAACATCGGACGTATGGTTTCGAATATTAATACCCTTCTTTTTCATTGCTTCAATGGCAAATGGTTTGACAAATGTGCTTTCAGTACCTGCACTGTAGACATCAAATCGGTTGCCGGCGAGAAATCGTAACAAACCCTCAGCCATCTGGCTACGGGCTGAATTGTGGGTGCAGATAAAAATCACTTTTTCTTTTTCCATGGTCTTCCGGTTTGTTTACTTGTGCTGTGATAAAAATAGACAGAATTGCATAAAAATGCAGAACTATTTTTCTTCTGAAGTTGGCGTGAACCCGAACTGCTTTGCGCCTTCGTTGCCGGTTAATTGTATTTCCTTGAATTTGCTCTCATACTTTTCGATGTTTTCCTTCAATGCAAGCATAAGTGCTTTTGCATGCTGTGGTGTCATGATGATACGGGCATAGACTTTCGATTTTGGAACGCCGGGAACCAGGCGTGTAAAATCGATGACGAATTCCGCGTTTGAATGCGTGATGAGTGCGAGATTGGAATAAATACCCTGAGCTTCTTTTTCACCCAGTTCAATATTGATTTGTTGTTGACCTTGTTGTTGCTGAGGCATTGAAGTGCTCCTTCGGTTAATAATGAGATTTTGAAATTATTTACGTGTTGTTTTCAGGACCGCGAAATATGCGAATGATGCTAAAAATTATTATTTTGCCGTGAGTTCGATTTAAATAATTTTGCATAGAAAAGATTAATTTCTTGGAAACTAGTCCGAAGGCGTCCCGCCGAGGACAACATACGTTGCGCTCAGTGGGACGCTTTCGCTCTAGTAATAAAAAGCCTGTCAAATCACTAAATTCTTATATCGAACTCACGTTATATTACTAAAATGTTGTACAAGTTTAAACTATAGTTTTCACAGTTGCGAACATATAAGTATTCCATTCCAAGAAAACAATACAAATCATGTTTCTTTCGTAAGACTTTCGATGAGTGATTTTTTGTCCGGACATAATTGGATCAGCTGCTCTCTTTTGCCGAATTCAAAATCTGCAAAATCAAAGCCGGGTGCAACCGTGCAGCCGACGAGTGAAAAGGAGCTGCTGTCATCAACCGTGGTGCCGAACCAGATACCTGCTGGTACGAGCTGTTGAAAATGCTGTCCGGACCCGGTATGCGGACCGACTTTGAGTGTGCTGTAAGTACCATCATTGGCAATCATGTGTATTGTCAAGGCACTGCCCGCATAAAAATGCCACATCTCATCCGCCTGAATGCGGTGGAATAACGACTTCTGATTTCCTTCCAGAAGAAAATAAATAGCCGTCGAATAATTCCGCTCACCACTGAAACGATCAGGTAAAGCATTTTGCCGGATTTTCTCCGTTGCCCTGTAGGTCTCACGAAAGTAGCCGCCTTCCGGGTGGGCTGTGAGTTCGAGTTTTTTTATCCAGTATTCAGCTGTATTCATATTTATTCTCCGATGGCCAGACACGCTTCTGCAGCCAGCCAGAACATTTTTTCCCGCAGCGAGGTATCTTTTGTAAATCCACGGGAATCCCATGCTTCGCCGGCAAGTGAATCGCCACTGTAGAGTAGCTGCCCGATGGTGACATTGCGAAATTTTGCAACAGCAAACAGGGATGCCGCTTCCATCTCCACGGTAAGGCAGCCTTCCTGTTTCCGCCTGTGCATGCGCGTTTGCGTTTCCCGGTAAAAGCCTGCGGTGGTCCACGTTTTTGTGCGGATATAGGGTACGTCACGACGTTTCAGTACATTTTCGATGGCTGCCACCGCCTCCGGCGAGGCATCGACTTCGCGTGCAGGCGGCAGATAATGAAAGGAAGCGCCTTCGTCCCGCACAGCCCGGTCCGGCACCAGGGCATGCCCCATTGTAATGCTGTCATCGAGTACACCGCAGCTGCCAACGGCGATGAACTTCCGGCAACCCCGCGCGATCACTTCTTCGAACATGCCGGCAGCGTATGCGTCACCCAGACCGGGATGAAACGCAGCAATGCGTTTGCCGTTGAGCTCGAATTCCCAGAGCGGGTGTGTTCCCATTTCCGAGCGGTGACGGGCGATTTGTTTGAACGGCACTTTCTGTGATAACCGCGACAACACTTCCTGGAAAAAACACAGAACGCAGTGCTCTGGTGTGTCGATCGCTTTTGTCGTCCTTGACGGTTCAATTATCGCCTCTCGTGTCGGCTCGAAATCGAGAAGTGGAATTTTGTCTTTCATGCATTTATCCAGTGCAGATTTGCAGATAAAAAAATCGAAACAAAAGAATCTTGAATATTACCACAAAAAGCAAGTTATTTCGAAAGCAGAAAAATTGAACTCTTATGAAAATGCAGGGAGCGTCGTTATGCCTAATTCTGAAATCCTGGTTACCAGGGAGAATCATATTTGCATTTTAAAATTCGATCGTCCGCGGCAAAAAAATGCCATCAATGAAGCGATGTATGCGGCTTTGTCGGACGCGATGATTGCAGCGGATAACGATCCGGACGTGCGTGTGCTGCTGATAACGGGTAATGAGATGAGTTTCACCGCAGGAAATGATTTGCGTGAATTTCTGGAAAAACCACCGACAGGGGAGGACAGCCCGGGATTTCGATTTCTCCGCACACTCGTCGCATTGCAGAAACCGTTGGTCGCCGCGGTAAACGGTGCGGCAGTCGGCATCGGTACCACACTTTTGTTGCATTGTGATTTTGTTTATGCCGGCGAATCGGCGGTGTTCATCCTGCCATTTATCAATCTTGGCTTGTGTCCTGAAAATGCCTGCAGCCTGTTGCTGCCACAAACGGCAGGGTACCGTCACGCAGCGGAGTTGTTAATGCTGGGTGAACCATTTGATGCAGAAACTGCGCGGAGTCTGGGGATTATCAATGCTGTTTGTCCGG
>QQUM01000223.1 GCA_008501545.1 Calditrichota bacterium | reverse complement strand
TGATCAAACCCGGCAAAGTAACTTATGGCTACCTTGGCATCACACCACAACCGGTTGATGAAAAAATGGCAGCAGCCCTGGATCTTCCATCAACAAAGGGTGCGTTAGTCGAAGAGGTTGTGCCCAACACACCAGCTTCCAGCGCCGGACTTGAAGCCAGCGATGTAATCGTGAAAATTGATGGCAATGAAATCCGTGATGACAACCACCTGCGTAAAGTCGTCGGTACGATGCGCCCCGGAACTAAAACGACGATGGAAATTTATCGTGATGGCAAGCTTAAGTCAATCGAAGTAACACTCGGCGACTATCCGGAAGAATTGACCGCGAGCAGGCAATCGACGCAAAAAGACAATTACAATAAACTGGGTATCGAAGTAGCGGATTTGACACCCAACCTGGCGGAGCGCTATAAAATCAAAGGCGATGACGAAGGCGTTCTTATCGTGGATATTGACCGCAGCAGCGATGCATACCAGGAAGGCTTGCGCGTCGGTGATGTCATTCTCTCTGTGAACAAGAATCGCATTGAATCCGTAGCAAATTTTAACCGGATTATCGCCAAACTGGAAACGGGAGAAACGATTCTAATGCGCTGTAAACGAGATTCAAGGCGGTTCTTCAGCGCAATTAAAATCAAATAAACATCTGGAAAAATCCATTCTGAAAACCCTCCCTCATTCAGAATGATTATAATAGATCAAAACGGAAGTCAGTAAATCTGGCTTCCGTTTTTTTTATCCCATTCACGGGATGTGCAAAATTAAAATGAGCAACCGGGTTTAAACGCAAATCCGGGATTTCCTTATTAAATGCAATTGTAAAATCAATTTGAATACTTTTAAGCCCGGAATGTCTGGACCCGAATTCATTGTGCACAACGTATTAACATACCTGTATTCTTAACTACAGGAAAATAGAAAAGTGAATTCTAATAATTAAGAATAAAAAAAACCATCTTCATCCATCCTTTCAATTCTTACCTGCAAATCCAACTTGATTTCTATTTTCATCCATGGTCTGATGATTGCATAACCACGCGAACCGTAATTTTTTACAAGAAAATTTTAATCCTGACAAACACTATTGAATGCTTGATAAATAAATTGATTTAGCCTATTTTATTGTTTTAGGCAGGACTAAATCAATCTACTGGCACCAACATTTCCTTTCGTTCATCAATGCAGATCAATAGAAGTCAAGAGTATTTGTTTTCGTTCGATGAAAGTCATTAAAGTACAAAAATAAGCACGTATGAGGCAAACATGGACAAAGTAGAATCTTTGGCAGAAGCATCATCTTCTCTCGCAGGTGAAAAAAAGAAGATTGTTTTAAAAGAACACATCGTCGAAATCGTGAGTGACGCAGGTGAAGGCGCCCAGAAAGCAGGACAGGCCTTCGGTGCGGTTTCAGCACGAAGCGGGAACGGCATTTGGACCGTTGAAATTATCCCTGCAGAGATACAGCCACCTCCGCGCAGTAAAGCGGGAGGAAGCGGTAACCGTATCCGGGTTGGATCGTTTTACATTACGAATGCAGGTGATGAGGCTGATCTTGTGGTCGCATTTAACGAACAAGCGCTCCTTGGCCGTTACGAATCCGGCAATCTAAAACCGGATGCGATTGTTTTACTCGAAAGCAAATGGCGTGATCACGCTGATCCCGAAATCAAAAATTTATATCACGAAACTATCAACGAGCTGAAAAAGACCAGGTTAAAAATCTACGAAGTCCCAATGGAACGGGAATGTCTGAAAATTGTTGACAATGCACAGCGCGGTAAAAACATGTGGGCGCTTGGCATGTTGTGCAGCGTTTATTCCCGCGATTTAGAAGCAGCACGAAATGAAATCCGCC
This sequence comes from Calditrichota bacterium, assembly GCA_008501545.1. Lineage (GTDB taxonomy): Bacteria > Zhuqueibacterota > Zhuqueibacteria > Zhuqueibacterales > Geothermadaptataceae > Bioreactorimicrobium. Next base: position 2,339 of record QQUM01000223.1, on the reverse strand, counting down.
TGACATTTGCAAAAAAAGGTGAAAAAGTCATCAATCCGAATATCGATTTACTGGAAGCCGGTTATGCATGGGCAGAGGAAAATCTCGATCTCAAGTTTGCAATTCCTTCGGCCGGCATTACGAAACCACAGATCGTCGTGAACGGCAACCAGGCGATCGCTCTGGGTATCCTTGCGAGCGGTATGGATGTCTGTGCAATGTACCCGATTACACCGGCCACATCTGCATCACACTTTCTCAGTGAAATTTTTGAAAATGTCGGTGGCGTCGTTCACCAGGCAGAGGATGAAATTGCGGCCGCTGCTTTCGCTGTCGGCGCATCCTATGCCGGAAAGTGTGCTGTCACGATCACCTCCGGTCCGGGCATGTCGTTGAAAACCGAAGTACTCGGCCTCGCATCGATGGCGGAAATTCCACTCGTGGTCGTCGACGTGCAGCGCGGCGGCCCAAGCACCGGATTACCGACAAAAGTCGAACAGGGCGATTTACTAATGTCTGTCTTTCACACCCATGGCGATGCACCGAAAATTGTCATGGCGCCGGCGACGATTGAAGATTGTTATTACGCACCAATTACAGCGAGAAAAATTGCCGAGACGTTTCGCATGCCGGTTTATGTTCTCACCGATGCAAACCTCGCCACTGGCCAGCAGCCATTCACAAAACCGGAATTTAAAGAAGAATGGGTTGCACCACCGTTCGACCAGTCGCCCGTTCCGGATGGCAAAGCACCATATGACTGGGATGAAGAAACCGGTCTCTCGAAGCGCATTATTCCCGGTCAGCCCAACGGCATGCACACAGTGACCGGTCTGGCACACTCGAATATGAGCAAAGTGGCCTATGAACCAAAAACCAATCAGGATGGCTGCGATAACCGGAGTAAAAAACTGGCAGCATTCCAGAAAACCTTGCAGACGCCAAAAGTCTACGGCAAAGAATCCGGTGATGTTCTTGTCGTCGGATGGGGGAGCACGAAAGGCGTCATTGAGGAAGCGGTTGATACTGCCACCGAAAAAGGCTATTCGGTCAGCTCATTGCATCTGAAGTATCTGCAACCGATGGCCTCAGGTATTAAAGAAATTTTACAGAACTACAAAAAAGTCATCACGGTCGAAATTAACTACTCTGACGATCCAAAATACAAAATTTTTGATGAAAACAATCGCCGCTATGCCAATTTAGCCTGGCTCCTGCGAGCACGTTACCTGATCGATGTCGACTGCTGGTCAAATGTTTATGGACAACCGATCAAACCACACTCGATTCTGGACATGCTCGATGAGCATTTTACAAAATAGTATGGACCTGAATTGGCAAAAATGAGAGATTAATCAAGAAGAGGTGAGCCATGTTTGGCATAAATCAAAATTGTGAAATTGCATTACCTGATACTTATTACACACTTGAAGATTACCAAAGCAATGTACCGCGCTGGTGTCCCGGATGCGGTGATAACTCCATTCTAACCTCCGTTCAGCGCTTGTGCCGCGATGAGCAATTGCCACCGGAAAAAACGGTGTTTGTCTCCGGAATCGGCTGTTCAAGCCGGTTCCCGCATTACATGGGCACATACGGTTTCCACGGTTTGCACGGCCGCGCCCTGCCGATCGCGCAAGGTGTGAAAATTCGCCGTCCTGATTTGGATGTTTTCGTCAATATGGGCGATGGCGATTGCTGCAGTATTGGAACCGCCCACTGGATTCATGCTGTGCGTTACAACATGAACCTCGTGGCACTGCTGCACGATAACGAAATTTATGGTTTAACCAAAATGCAGGTTTCGCCAACATCACCGCAGGGTTTGGTTACGAACACAACCCCACGCGGTGCGTATCTGAAGCCCATCAAACCCTTGAGTGTAACTTTGGGAATCAGCAATGTATCGTTTGTCGCGCAGGTAGCGGAATGGATGCCGGAACTGATGTATGAAATCATAAAAATGGCGTATCACCACAAAGGATTTTCCTTTATCCGCATTGTACAGCGCTGTCCTCACTTTACACCCCACGTTTTTGATGATATTTTAAGTCCGGATTCCGCACTCCTTCTGCAGCACGATGAGGGACTAAGATCGAGTGATGCCATGCTGAAAATTTACAAAAACCAGGAAGAACACGATCCATTGAATCTGAACCGTGCACGGGAACTTGCCGAGCGCGAAGATTGCCTGCCCGTTGGTATTCTTTACCGGAATGAAGACATCGAAGTCTACGATGAGACGAGAAGACGCAAACGCGCTGTGACCCACGACATGCGAAAAGCTGCGCTGGAAAATGAATTCGGTAAATTCCTTATCGAGCCGGTAAGCGGAGGTAATGGTCATGCCTGATGTCGAA
>QQUM01000337.1 GCA_008501545.1 Calditrichota bacterium | reverse complement strand
CGAAATTGCCTGTGTTTTGGTCATCCTGTTGGGGGTTGTAAATTATTTTGGGACGAAAAAAGCCGGTGGATGTCATGTTGTGCTCGTTGTTGGATTACTGATTTTTCTCTCAAGTTGTTTGATTTATGGTTTTACCGGGATTCATGTTGAGTATTTTTCCGGTTATTGGGATAGTGGATTCAAGTCCATCTTTGAAACGACGGGTCTCGTTTATATCAGCTATGCCGGTTTAACGAAGATCGCCAGCGTTTCGGAGGAAGTCGAGGATCCTGAAAAAAACCTGCCGCGGGGTATGTTACTTGCTCTTATAACGACAATTGTCTTTTATTCGGTTGGTACAAGCGTCATGGTTGGCGTGCTGCCGGCAGATAAATTACACCATGATTTAACCCCGGTTGCAACGACAGCCCGCGAGCTCCTGGGTGAATCCGGTGCACTTCTGCTGACCATTGCAGCCATTCTTGCATTCTTTTCAGTTGCGAATGCAGCCATTCTCAGTTCATCACGCTATCCATTGGCGATGGGTAGAGATCGCCTGATGCCGGAGTTTCTGACGAAATTATCGCGCTATGGCACACCGGGTTTTGGTATTCTGCTTACGGTCGTGTTGATCATCATTTGCCTTTTGGCTTTTGATCCAACAAAAATTGCTAAACTGGCCAGTGCATTCCAACTGCTGCTCTTTGCGATGGCCTGCTTGTCTGTAATTATCATGCGGGAAAGCCGCATCGAATCTTATGATCCAGGGTTCCGCTCTCCATTGTACCCGTGGATTCAGCTTATCGGCATTGTCGTACCGATATTGTTAATCATCGAGATGGGATTGCTGGCAAGTTTGTTTACAGCAGGGCTGGTCGGAATTGGTATTGCCTGGTACTATTATTACGCCCGTAACCGCGTCGTCCGTGATGGCGCCATTTACCATATTTTCGCCCGCCTTGGTGAACACCGCTTCCAGGGCCTCGACCGGGAGTTACGCGGTATACTCAAGGAAAAAGGATTGCGTGAGGAAGATCCTTTTGAAGTCATTATCGCCAGAGCGGCTGTGATTGATAAAAGCGATGAAATCTCGTTTGAGGAAGTTGTGCGCCTGGCTGCTGTCGAGCTGCATAAACGCATCGATGCTTCCGAGTCTGTGGAAGCCCTTTTCGAAATGTTTATGAAAGGCACCCGGGTCGGAGCGACACCTGTTTCAAATGGTGTTGCGCTCCCGCATATTCGCTGCAAGGGCATCTCCAAACAGGAAATGGTCATTGTCCGGGCAAAAAAACGTGTGAGTATCGACTTTGAAAATGAAGGCATTTATGGTGATATTCATGAAGATGCGTTTGCATTTTTCTTCCTGGTATCCCCGGAAGAGGATCCGAGCTTGCATTTGCGGCTTTTGGCGGAAATCGCTTCGAGAGTGGAAGATGAAAATTTCAACAACCTGTGGTTCGCTGCGAAAGATGAACAGGAATTGAAAGAAATTTTCCACCACGATGATCGCTTCGTTTCACTCTATCTCAAAGAAGGACGAAAGTCAGGCAGTTTGATTGGTAAAGAAATATGGCAATTGACGCTACCCGAAGGCAGTCTGATAACAATTATTTACCGAAAAGGCCAAATTCTGATTCCGCGTGGCCGCACAATGTTGCAGAAACATGATCGATTGACGATCATCGGTGAGCCGAAAGGCATTCAACAGCTCAAGGATGACTATATGGATACAATTGTTTCATCAAATGATAAGTAATATTCCCTGTAAATGTGATTTTGTCAGGGCAGGAACCGAGTAATTGGACCTGCCCTTTTTTCTGTTAACCGGGAGTTATTTTGCATTTGTGAAAATAGAATTTGTTCTATTTCTGTGCCGTTTTTTATGTTTAAATTATGAATTGATTGAGTCTTTTGTTCCGCTTACTTTGCGATGGCCTTTGAAAAATAGCGTTAAGAAATTTTGGAGACTTTCCGTTAAGAATCATTTTTTGTTTGAGCGTAGCGAGTTCAAAATGATTTAGGAAAGTCTCCAAAATTTTAGCTATTTTTCAACAGCCTTGATTTTTTTGTTTCTTTTTTGATCAAGCAAAAAAGAAAAAGGAGAAAATCTATGTTCAGCATGAGACTGCGGAGCTACGGATCTAGTCAATTTATGAAAGGGGGGTGGGTCGTCTAAAGTTAAATTGGAGGAAGGAAAATGGGTCGCAAATTTATTTCAACACTCGTTCTCATTGTTGTTTTGCTGAGTGGGGCGCAAATCCTGGATTTGCAACGATATGGTTTGGAAATTCTCGATATCAAACGCTATGATATCGAATCAATTCTGCGTGACTTCCGGCGTAGCGATACGGATAGAAACACGCCAGCCGTTGCCGATCTGCCCGGGCATCCCGGTTATCCAACCATTGCCGGGACGTATGAATTTGTTGAACACACGCATTTTGCATTATCCTACAATGAAGCATACGAGCAGCCGAATTGGGTGATGTACCAATTGACAAAAGATATGCTCAAACCGAGTAAATTTAAACGAAAAGATAATTTTCGGGTCGATCCAACTGTGGATACGGGATCAGCAACAAAAAAAGATTATGTAAAGTCTGGTTATGATCGCGGGCATCTGGTGCCGGCCGCGGACATGAAATTCAGTAAAGACGCGCTCTCTGAAACCTTTTATATGAGTAACATGAGCCCACAAAAACCGGGCTTTAATCGCGGTATGTGGAAAGCGCTTGAGTCACAGGTTCGCGATTGGGCGAAGAATGATGATGACTATTACATCGTCGTCGGACCGGTATTTCAGGATGAAATGGCGTATATCGGTGAAAATGATGTTGCAGTACCCAGTTATTACTATAAAATTATCGTAGACCTGCAGGAACCTGATCGCAAAGCCATTGCATTCCTCATGGAAAATACAAAGTTGGCAGGGGAATTAAACGAATACTGCGTGACCATCGATTCGATTGAGCAGATGACTGGCATCGATTTTTTCCCGGAATTGCCTGACGACTTTGAAAACTGGCTGGAAGGGCAGATGGAAACAGGACAATGGACGATGAAATAGGGCCAGACTTTTTATAGAAATCAGTTGATACGAACAAAATTAGAAGTTATAAAGCACACCAGCCGGATGTCCGGGGGCATCCATTCTTTCCACACTGCTTAAGCAAAAATCCAAAACGACTAAATTATTTCAGAATTTGTGAAGTTAAAGCTAATAGTTTTAAGGAAAATCCGTAGGATGCCTTAGATGTTTTTAAAAAGCAATGGTAACCGTTTCCAAACAACTATACACGCTGTTCCTCTTCTCGGTATTTGTTGAAAATTTATTCCCAAACAAATTTTCTATTCATAAGTGTATTATTTTTAATAAATAAATTTCTTTTTTTGAGTTTGATTTTTAATAGACTCAAGAGAAAAAGCTGGACAAAATGGAAAATATTTGTATATTTCTCGGAAGCATTTCCAATGTTTTACAGTTTATTTCCAGGAATTTCCAAAATTGCAATTAATTTTTTTATATATAAATATATAATTTACAATTTTTAAAGATCTTTTATTTTAAAATTGAACCGCTTCTATTAATTGTCGATCAATCAGGAGTTCCGGGTTTTAATGGCCGCAACGATCTATGATGTAGCTAAAATGGCGAAAGTTGGTATCGGTACGGTTTCACGTGCGATTAATAACAGCCCGGGAATCCGGCCTGAGACCAAGAAACGTGTTGAAAAAGCCATTAAAAAGTTGGATTATAAACCGCATGTTATCGCCCGTGGTCTTGCCCGCAAACGCTCCAATACGCTCGCCGCAATCATGCCTTTCTACACAGGTTACTTCTATCACGAACTGCTTCGCGGTTTCCAGAGCACACTTTCACAACATGAATATGATCTCATTTTTTATTATGCCGATGGTCCACATGCCAACAAAGTTTATTTTGACCGTACATTACGCGAAAAAAGGTGTGATGGTGTCCTGGCTATTTCCATCGATGTGCCACACGAATATGTCGAAAAGTTTCAGGAGGCGGGTCTGCCACTTGTACTCGTCGATCGTGAAAGTCCTGACATTGACTGCATTCTCGTAAAGAATTCCAGCGGCGCCTGCGATGCGACCCAACATCTGGTGCAGGCCGGTCATACAAAAATCGCAATGATCAGTGGGCATAGCGAAAGCCGGCCCGGACAACAACGGTTTGAAGGCTTTAAACTGGCA
>QQUM01000047.1 GCA_008501545.1 Calditrichota bacterium | reverse complement strand
ATACCCAATCGTGATACAGTACTCGCGTCATACACCTATTTTCCAGTATTCGAAAGCACCTTGCTGAATATGGAAGAAGGAAATGAAATTTTTGACGGCATGACAATATATGTTGATGATGTTTCTCTTGCTCTTGATGAAGAAAAGATCGGGTGGTCAGAAACCAGCCAAACGAATTACGTTGCCGGAAACGTTAAACCATTTAACAATATCCAGTCCAATCAGTATCCGGGCGATTTTGAAGTTCGATTTTTTGATGAATTGGTAAGCAATTCTGCAATTTCGAATTATGCCCATATCCAGTCGAATTTTGAAATATGGGACGTTACCACAGGAAAAGTCCCTGAAAAGATCACGTTTATCATGCTGGATGAAGTGACAAAAGACAGCTTGTGGACACCAGGTGAGCGCATCATTATGCAAACAAACACCGAGCCGGTGAAGAGAATTTGGGAATTAACATTTCTCTTGCCTGAGAGCGCAGATCCAATACCACCGGGTGCCGGCGATGTATTTTACATTGCGACGGAACGGCCATTCAGTGCGGACGATGTTTATTCATTTAAAACAAGTGCCCCACGAATCGTCGAGGAGCAAGCAAAGTCCGATCTCGATGATATTGCAGTTGTTCCCAATCCTTATGTTGTGACGAACGTTATCGAACCGGTCGACCGGCAAAATCCTTTCGACCGCGGTCCACGGCGTTTGTATTTCAAAAACCTGCCAATGCAATGCACAATTCGCATATTTACAACAACCGGCGAACTCGTGAATACAATCGAGCACAACGAGGTGATGGATAACGGGCAGGCTTATTGGGATTTAACAACAAATGATAATTTCCCAATCGCATATGGTATTTATATTTTCCATGTGGATGCCGGCGCACTTGGCGAAAAAATTGGACGTTTTGCTGTGATTAAATAAGTTGTTAGTGATTGGAATTCAGGTGTTAGTACATTATCAGAAACTGATGCCTGATTCCTGGAACCTGGCCACTAACACCTGCCCGCTAACAACCAACAACAGATTTTGGAGATAGTTAAATGAAGAAAATAAGATATGGCCTGTTCCTGATGCTGCTTTGCGGGACGATTGCGAACGCGCAAATCGATAATACGCAAACCATCACAAAAACAGGAACAACGGCAGCACAATTTTTGAAGATTGGCGTCGATGCACGCGCTGCTTCAATGGGTGGAGCTTTCGTCGGTATGGGCGGCGATATCAGCTCGATATACTGGAATCCCGCCGGACTCGGACACATCAAAGGCATGCAGGTTATCGCTGTGCACAACCAATGGTTAGCCGACATGGATTTTAATTTCCTCGCAATTGGTCTGGAATTGCCCGGGGTTGGCGTCCTTGGTGCCGGGATAACCTATCTGGGCGTACCGGAAGATAAAGTTCGAACAATCACCCAGCCTGACGGTACCGGGGAGATGTTCTCGGCAAATGATTTTGCCGTCACACTGAGTTTAGCACGGCAATTAACCGATAAATTTTCAATAGGTGGAAATGCTAAATATACCCGTCAAAGTATATGGCATGAAACGGCACAAACAATAGCCCTTGATATAGGTGCGCTTTTTGAAACACCGTTTAAGGGTATTCGTTTAGGCGCGAGTATTTCCAATTTTGGTGGGAATATGCGTATGGAAGGACGGGATCTTCGTTTCAGCAAAGACCCCGATCCAGATGGCATAGGGAACGTGGAATTTGTGAATGCAAACTACGAAACTGACCATTTTCCCCTGCCCTTGTTTTTCCGCGTTGGCATTGCAGGCGAGTTGATGCAAACCGATAATACGCGAATTACGTTCGGCCTCGATTCGATAAATCCAAACGATAATACGGAAAGTTTAAACTCAGGGCTTGAGTTCGCTTTTAACGAGATGTTCTTCCTGCGTGGCGGCTACAGCGCCCTTTTCCGGGATGAGTCAGAAGAAGGATTCACATTCGGAGGCGGTGTTCACTACCGATTGTGGGGCTCGACAACAATCCTTAAGCTTGACTATGCATATGCTGATTTTGGTCTATTGGAGACAGTTAACCGCTTTTCACTTGGTGTAAGTTTCTAATAAAAGAAAACGCCCGCCAAAAATATCTGGCGGGCGTTATTGCAAACAGCAAAAATTGCGGTGTCTTGCGTGTTGTCAGTCATTGTAAGAAAGCGAAAAGAAAAGCACTTAATTGTCCTCTTCCTTTGCACTCTTCTCTTTCTGCTGCTTGTTTTTATACTTTTCCAAAATAATTTGCTGCAAACGCTCCAGCTCACGTTCTGCTTTTCTCCGCTCCAATTTGATCCGTTCAACCTCTTTCTGCGCGACATCTTTTTCACTTTTATCCCTTATTATCTGTTCAAAAAGCTCTTTGCGTGCCTCGGCCTTGCGTATAAGTACATCGCGTTCGCTCATCGAAAAACTTTGTCGCGGCAAGAGAGTAAACTGGGCACCAACATTAAATCGCCAGGCTGGGTAATTCGGCATGTCATCCAATTCAAAACCTGCCATCCCCGGCAAGGAGTAGTCTGTATCATCATCGCTGGAAGTCACCCGTAAATCGCAGGAGATGTCAAAGTTCATCCAATGGTAAGGTTTATAGCGAATTCGTGGTGAAATAAAAGCGACATCTTCGCGGCTATAGGCTGTTGCAGGGGGTTTATTGATGAATTTATTTCCAAAAAATTCAAGAGAGAAATCAAAACGCAACGTTGGAAAATTGATCCCGACGCCATATAAGAATTCCATCGTCTGTTTTTTGACACGAATCGTATCAACTGTACCGAGTGCATCAGAGAGTTTTTCACCAACATCGTTGTGATTCCAATATCCTGCGTTTAAATGCAATGTAAAACCATCATCTGGATAATATGGCTGTGCAGACCACGTAAAACGTGTGTTTGCACCAAAACCAATCCTTCCGGTGGAGTAAGGCTCAAAGACAATATTGTGCATTTGCGCAGTTGGGAAGCGAACAGCCAGGTCAATTCCGGATTTCAAATGACTCCCGCTTCGTCCTAACGAACCGAATTTGAATGCAAGAAAAATATCATCGATGAAATTGTACTGACTTATGCCACGGTTTGTATCCTGATAAAGAATCGGGCTCAGTGCCAATTCAACATGCTGGCTGATACCATAACTTAAAACGAGTGTACTTTGTGAATTAAACAGCGAGTAAGAACTGGTTTTCCCGGTGGAATCCGTCATAGTGGCAACCTGTCCAAAAAATCGTGCCTGCGTATACATCAGCAAATAACCGGGATCCAAATTCCAGGCAGAGCGGACATTCATCAGCCCCCGGCCACCATTGATTTGTGCAGGGAGTGCGGTTGTGAGTGCAAAAAATGTTGCTACGAGCGAAAATATGGTTAAATATCTTCGTTTATTCATCATAGATTTCCTTTAGGTTCGCAACTCGGAATATTGGTCTGCTACAAATTATATTGGTGCATTTAAATGGAGGGAAGCGTGGTGTGTCCTATCGCTTTGTTAAACTTCCCTGTCAACAAAAGCACTATAATAGTGTCGCAATCGGTTTCATTCAAGCCAAATAATTGCAATAATTCATTGCAACATTCAATGAATATATCGTTCAAAATTACCTGCCTTGTAAGCCGTTCGCAGAAAATTCATAGCGTTGCAGGCCCGCTCGCTTGTAAAAGAATCTCGAAAACAGTTCCCAGGTCCTCATCATTGCGAATTTCAAGGTGACAACCATGCAATTCAACTACGCGTTTTGAGATGAACAAAGCCAGACCGGTTCCGGGGCTGATTTTCGAGCCGCGATAAAAAAGATCGAGTAATTGCTCAATTTCATCGTCAGAAAGCCCAGGTGTTCCATTGGCAATCGATATCTTTACATTGTTCTCGCTTTCAATATGTGTGACTTGCAAGCGTGGGACGGTATCCGGCCCTGCGAGCGTACTGAAAATTCGCATAAGATTATGGAGAACGCTGGATAACAAGACCCTGTTTCCGAGAACAGCAGGCAAATCGCCACTTTTATTTATCGCGAAACGCGGAATCTTGCCGTTGGTCACATCCCAGGCTTGTTCCAGTTCATCGATCAACGCTGTAAGATCAACAGGTGAAAAATGTGGTACCGTATCCTGTGAAAGACCGACCAGATTATGCACGAGGTAAGATATTTGATAACTTCGCTGCTCGATTTGATCCAGTTGTTTTTGTACCTGC